>NZ_JBJHAH010000025.1:0-61592 GCF_054050915.1 Modestobacter sp. SYSU DS0875
CCCCCCCCCCCCCCCCCCCCCCCCCCCCCCCCCCCCCCCCCCCCCCCCCCCCCCCCCCCCCCCCCCCCCCCCCCCCCCCCCCCCCCCCCCCCCCCCCCCCCCCCCCCCCGCGGCCGGCTTCCGCCGCCGGTCCGCTCCTCCCTCGCAGGCCTCGGTCGATGCTCCCGGCGGCGTCAGCCGACGAGCACACCGGTCGGCGTCCGCCGCCGGTCCGCTCCTCCCTCGCAGGCCTCGGTCGATGCTCCCGGCGGCGTCAGCCGACCACGTCGACGCGGGGAGCGGTGTACTCCGGCACCGCGCACAGCGGCGGGCGCTCGTCGGTGGCGACGGTGGTGCTGCTCGGCACGAACCGCTGCCCGTCGTGCTGGAACTGGGTCAGCAGGCCGCCGGGCTCCAGCCCGCTGCGCTCGGCGCGGGCCAGCAGGGTCGAGACGATCTGGCCGGCCATCTTGCCCAGCGCCTCGTCGGTCTGGTGCGAGTGCTGGCGGGTGCCGAGGTCGACCTGGGCGAGCCCGTTGAGGCCGCAGACCTGGAGCAGGTCGACCAGCAGCCCCACCTCGACGCCGTAGCCGGAGACGAACGGCACCCGCTCCAGCGCGGAGCGGCGGCCGGCGTACTCCCCGCCCAGCGGCTGCACGAAGCCGGCCAGCTCCGGCCACAGGGCGTTGAGCAGCGGGCGGGCGGTCAGCTCGGTGACCCGGCCCCCGCCGGCCGGGCGGTGCTCGCCGTCGACGGTCAGCGGCCGGGTGTAGCAGCCCTTGACGTAGTCGACCCGCGGGTCGGTCAGCAGCGGGATGAGCAGCCCGGGTACGTAGTGGCTGACGTCGCCGAGCAGGTCGGAGTCCATGAAGACGACGAGGTCGCCCGAGGTGGCGGCCACGCCCTTCCACAGCGCCTCGCCCTTGCCGCGGCGGCTGCCGTGCGCGGGCAGCACGTCGGCGGCGGCGACGACGTCGGCCCCGGCCTCGCGGGCGACCTGGGCGGTCGCATCGGTGGAGTCGGAGTCGATGACGACGAGTTCGTCGACCAGCGGGACGCCGTGCACCCAGCGGTCGGCGAGATCCCGGACCAGGGTGCCGACGGTCGCCTCCTCGTCCCGCGCGGGCAGGACGAGGCTCACACGGTGCCCACCGCGGCGCTTGGCCAGCAGGAGGGCCTCGACGTCGATCTCGGCCAGGGAGGTGGCCGACGTGGTGCGGTCCTCGAACCAGGCGCGGGCGTCAGGTCGCATCAGCCCACTGTCGGGCACGGCCCCACCCCCTGCACGTCGGCGGGGCGTCGTTCACGTGAACTTCACGCACCCCCGCCACTCCAGCCTGACGGGCGGCGTGGTCGGCGGCAACAAACGCACGGTGTCCGGTCCCCGGCCGTCTCGGGCCCACTTCTTCCGCCGTCACGGCCATGTCGGTGGAAGGCCTGGTCAGGCGGGGGTGGCGACCCGGTCGTCGGCGGGCACCGCCGGCTCGGGGTGACCGAGGTCGCTGAGCCAGCCGCGCAGCACCCGGTGCAGGTGCTCGGCGCCGATGACCTCGCCCGGGTCGGCGAAGGACCGCGGGTGCAGCAGGAAGCCGCGCTGCTGCGGCCCGCCCAGGCCGCCGTGCGAGCCCACGTGCGGCTCGAACGGCGACGCCTCGTCGGTCTCCGGGTCGTACCGGCTGTTGATGACCACGTCGGGGCAGTGCGGGAAGCCCGACACCCGGGCGACCAGCGCCGCGGCGTGCTCGCCGTAGTCGGCCAGCGGGTCGGTGCCGATGACCACGCCGCTGTCCAGCCGGTGCAGCCCGTCCCGGCCGAGCACCACCGGCCCGAACTCCGTGGAGTGCACCAGCAGGAACCCGACGCCGGGGTGGTCGACCAGGGCCGGCAGCAGGTGCGGCCAGCGTCGCTCGATGGTCTCCAGCGGCACCCGGCCGGGGAGGTCGGCGAACGACACGTGCGCCATGTGGCCGGACACGCTGACGACGACCCCGGGCGCCGCGCGGCGGACCGCCCCGTGCTCCCCGGCCGGGGTGGCGCCGGGCTCCCCGGGGGTGGCCCGGCCAGCCCGGTCGCGCAGCCGTCGGGCGACCACTCCGCTGCCCTCGGCGAGGGCGGAGGTCACCTGCCAGGCCTCGGCCGACCGGCGGCTGTCCTCGACCGGTGCGGGGCGGCGCAGCCCGAGCAGCCGGCGCCGCGGGGCGGGGGCGACCGGACCGCCGCACAGCCGGCCGACCAGCTGCTCCACGGTCTCCCCGAACCGGTCGGCGAAGGCCTGGCCCTGGGTCTGCCCGTGGTCGGACAGGCAGACCAGGTGGTAGCGGCGCGGGGCGAGCTGGGCGGCCCGCCACAGCCGGCCGATCTGCTGGTCGATGGTGCGCAGCACCTCCAGGCTGTCGAACCGCTCGATGCCCGAGTGGTGGGCGACCTCGTCGTAGCCGAGGAAGTCCGCGTAGACGACGGGGCGGCCGGCGAGCATGTCCTCGAGCAGCGCGTTGACCACGACGTCGCGGGCGATGACCGTCGTGCCGGGCCGGGCGAGCGGGTAGAGGCCGCCGCGGCTGACCCGCGGGCGCACGTCCGCGCGGCGCTGTCGGGCCGCGGCCACCAGTTCCCGGTAGACGTCGACCAGCGACACCGCCAGCGTGCGCAGGGCGTTCACCGGGTTGGCGAAGTAGGCCTGGTAGCCGGCGCCGATGCGGTCCCGCGCCCGCCGTTCGCGCCGGGAAGCGCTGGGCACGACGACGGCGAGCGAGCTCATGGTCAGCGAGACGTGCGGGGCGTCGCCGGTGAACAGGTTGCCCCGCCCGGCGCCGTCCCCGGCGAGCAGGCCGCGGCCGTTCGAGTGCCGGCGCTCGACGTCCGCGGCGTCCTCCGGGTGGGAGACGGCGACGACGTGGTCGCGGTCCTTCTCGTACCAGCGGAAGCCGAGGACGTCGTCGTTGGCGCCGTGCAGGATGCCGCAGACGCTGGCCCCGGTCTGCGAGCTCCAGTCGGTGTGCCAGGAGCGCAGCACGTGGCTGTCGGCGCGCAGCCAGGCGGCGAGGGTGGGCATCGACCCGTCCCGGACGGCGCGCCGGGCGACGTCGTGCCCGAGGCCGTCGATCTGCAGGAACAGCACGCCCGGTGGGCAGTCGCCCAGGTCGGCGACGCCGCGCCGCCGGCGGGCACGGCGGAAGAAGAGCTCGTCCTCGTTGACCGCCAGCGCGCTGCTGACCAGCCCGGCGACGCCGGCCATGGCGACGGCGACGACGACGCTGGTCCGGAAGGAGTGCACCTCGACGCCGGGCAGGGCGTGGAAGACCGCCAGGACGCCGGCGCCCAGCAGCAGGAAGCTGCTCAGGCCGAAGGTGAGGAAGGCGACCGGCAGGGCGATCCGGACGACCAGCGGCCACACGACCGCGACCAGCACGCCCAGCAGCAGTGCGGCGACCGGCGGGTGCCACCACGCCCGCATGTCGAAGCCGGTCAGCCACTCGTCGAGCAGCACCAGCGCACCGGTGACCGCGGCCCACACCAGCAGCAGCCGGGCCAGCGTCCGGCCGCCGCGCAGTACCCGGCCGGACGGCGTTGCCTGGCTCACGGCCGCTCGCAGGCGGCCGGCAGCGCATCCCCCCGCGCCTTCTCGCGAGAAAGCTCGGGCGCTTTCTCGCGCGAAAGCTCGCGCGCTTGATCGCGCGAAAGCTCGGGCGCTTGATCGCGCGAAAGCTCGGGGAGGGCGGGGCGGTGGCGATGGTGCGACACCAGGTTGAGCACCAGGCCGACGGCGAGCACCAGAAGGGTGGCGATCAGCGTGGCGATCAGCGGGGAGTCGAAGATGCCGCCGCTGACCACCCCGAGCAGCGCGTAGGCCGTCGCCCACGTGGTGGCGGCGGCGAGGGAGGCGGGCAGCAGCCGGCGCCACGGGTAGGCCAGCGCCCCGGCGGCCAGCAGCACCGGGATGCGCCCCGCGGGCAGCAGCCGGCCGACGACGACGATCTGCCAGCCGTGCCGGCGGAACTGCTCGCGCACCTCCGCGATCCGCTCCGGGTGCTGGCCGCGGGCGACCCAGCGCACCGCGGCGGGCCCGCCGAACCGGCAGACGGCGAAGGTCACGACGTCGCCGGTCCACGCGCCCAGCACGGCCAGCAGCAGCACCAGCGGCAGCGAGAGGTGGTCGGTGGTGAGCGCGACCGCGGCGCCCGCGCCGACGACGGCGCCGGTGGGCACCACCGGCACGATCGAGCCGAGCAGCACGCCGCCGAAGACCACCGGGTAGCCGATCGAGCCGGCGTCGGTCCAGCCGGCGGCCACCACCTCGCCGGTCACGGCGTCGTCCCCGTGGCCGAGGGCAGCAGCACCGGGGCGCCGGGCTCGGTCAGCGCGACGGCGGTGGCCGAGCCGGCCGCGGCGACGGCGGCGGCGAACCGCCGCGGCGGCTCGGTGAGCAGCGTCCGCATGCGGGCCCGCCAGGGGCTGGGCAGCCGGGTCAGCCCGGCGAGGGCGAGCGTGCCCCAGTGCACCGGGACGGCGACCCGCGGGCGCAGCAGCCGCACCGCCTCCGCGGCACGCTGCGGGTCGAGGTGCCCGGGCCCGAGCGTGGGGCCCCAGCCCCACACCGGCAGCGCGGCGACGTCGATCCCCTCGGCGCCGAGATCGGTCATGCCGGGGAAGAGGTCGGTGTCCCCGGCGGCGTAGACCGTCGTCCCGGCGCCCTGCAGCAGGTGGCCGACGGCGGGGGCGTGCGGGCCGTGCGTGAGGCGCGGGCCCCAGCGGTGCCCGGCGTGCCGGGCCTCGGTGGCGGTCACGGTCAGCCCGCCGTCGGTGGTGCTCTGCCCGGGGGCGAGCTCCTCGACGGCGGTGAACCGGTGGGCGCGCAGCCACGACCCGGCGCCGCGGGGCACCAGCACCGGGGTCGACCGGCCCAGCCGGCGCAGCGAGGGCAGGTGCAGGTGGTCGTTGTGCAGGTGGGAGACGACCACCAGGTCGACGCCGGCCCAGGTCTCCGGCGGCAGGGGCGGGGCGACCCGGCGCACCGGGCCCAGCCCCGCGGTCAGCAGCGGATCGGTGAGCACCGTCCGCCCGGCCAGCTCCACCCGCACGGTGGAGTGACCCAGGAAGTGCAGGGACGGAGCGGTCACCGGGTCAGTATCGGCGCGGGGAGGCACCCCGGTCACCACACTTCCGCGCGCGGGCGGGGCGCCGGGAGGGGGGCCACGACGGCCGAGGAGGGGTGCCGCAGCAGGGTCGCGACCTGTGCGGCGGTCAGCCCGCTGGGCAGCACCGGCCCGGCGACGGCGACCTCCCCCTGCCGGCGGAGCTCGGAGAGCAGCTGCCGGGAGGTGATCTCCTTGGCCACGGTCGACACCTCGAAGCCGCGGGCGCTGCGGCCGATCGCGCCCAGCAGCTCCAGCGTCCGGTCGCGGTCGCCGCCGGCCCACAGGTTGCGGACGTCGACCATGACCACCTCGAGGGGCAGCCGGGCGAGCTGGGCCCACAGGGTCGAGCCCATGCCGTAGTCGTCCAGGCCCAGCCGGACACCCGTGCGCTGCACGGTGTGCAGCGCCGGGATGAGCGCGGCGGACGACGTCTGCAGCACGTCCTCGGTGACGAAGAGGGTGAGCCGGGGCGGCGTCAGGCCGGCGGCGGCGAGCGCGGCGGCCACCTCGCCGGGCAGTTCCTCGGCGTGCACGAGCCCCGCGGGCAGGTCGACGGCGACCAGCAGTTGGTCGTCCAGGGCGGCGACGTCGGCGCACGCGCGGGTGAGCAGCCACCGCTGCAGCGCCGCGGTCTGGCCCTGCCGTTCGGCGGCCGCCCACAGCTCGGCGGCGGGCAGCACGCCGAGTTCGGGGTGCACCCAGACGGGCTGGGCGTGCAGTGCGGCCAGGATGCCGGTGTCGCCGTTGGCGATGGTGTCGAAGCGGAGCTGGACGTCGCCGTCGGCCAGCGCGGCGGCTATGGAGCTGGTGGCCGTGGCCTGGGACACCCGGTCCTCGCTGTGCACGCGCCAGCAGCCCTTGCCGGCCTGCTTGGCGGCCCGCAGGGCGGCGTCGGCCTGGCGGAAGGCGAGCTGCCCACCGCCGGGGTGCACCCGGCTGAGGCCCACGCTGGCCCCGACGCTGAAGGTGCGGCCGCCGACCCGGTAGGGCCGGGCGAGCACGTCCACCACCCGCTGCGCGGCCTCGGTGGCGGCGTCCTCGTCGCCGGCCAGCAGCACCGCGAACTCGTCACCGCCGAGCCGGGCGACCAGGTCGTCGGCGCGCACCAGGCCCTCCAGGCGGCGGGCGACCTCGACCAGCAGCAGGTCACCGGCCTCGTGGCCGGCGGAGTCGTTGACCGCCTTGAACCCGTCGAGGTCGAGCACCAGCAGGGACCGGTCCCCGGTGGCCGGGGACGCCATCTCCTGGAAGAGCATCGCGCGGTTGCGCAGCCGGGTCAGGTGGTCGGTGAACGCCATCCGCTCCAGCTCGCGTTCGCGCCGCCGGCGGGTGGTGACGTCGCGCAGGTGCAGCACCCGCCGGCCGCTGCCGGGCCGCTCGTGGTGGGTGACCTCCAGGTCGCGCGGTTCGCCGCCGGCCGGCAGCACCCGCAGGTGCAGTGGCGGGGCGACGTCGTCGACGACGGCGGTGAGCTCGCGGGCGACGCAGGCCCGGTCCTCCTCGGGCAGCAGGTCCAGCAGCAGCGGGTGCGGGGCGGCGTCGGAGAGCCCCAGCAGAGTGCGGGCCGCCGGGGAGGTGAACTCCAGGCGCAGGTCGGCGCCGACGATCGCGACGCCGTCGGAGCTCGCCTCGACCAGCCCGCGGAAGTCCTCCTCGGTGCGCACCAGTTCCTGGGCCATCCGGCCGCTCTCCCGGATCCGCAGCGCCGTCCGGACCAGGAGCAGCAGGATCAGCACGGCGGTGCAGATGACCTCCCCGGCGCCGATGGGCAGCTCCAGGACGACGGCGAGCAGCAGGGTCACCGGGACGCCCACCAGGGCGAGGACGACGATCGCGACACCGGCGGCGTTCACCCGCGGCACCGGCTCGATGCTCGCGGCCGGGTCGGTGGGGGCAGGGCCGGCCGGGGCCAGCGCCACGGCCCGCAGGCCGGTGGCCAGGGCCAGCAGGACGGCGACGTCGGAGACGGCGACCAGCGCCCCGGCCGGGACGAGGAACTCGGCGGCCACCAGCGCGGAGGCGAGCCCGATCAGCCCGGTCATCTGGATGATCGCGGTCGCCGACCGGTGCACCGCCTCGGAGGACACCGTGCACAGCGCCCCCACCACCCCGATCGCGACGGCGGGGTACAGGCCGTAGGCCAGCACCACCGGCTGCAGGTGCGGCGCGAGCGCGCCGGGGGCCAGGGCGGGGGAGAGCACCAGCACGTCGCCGACGATCACCAGGGCGACGGTGACCGTGAGCCCGTCGACCACCAGGATCGGCCACCGCGCGCCCCGCACCCGGCCGCCGATCAGCGCCGCGCTGACCAGTGGGCCGAGGGCGGCCAGGAGCATGAACGCGTCGGCCGGCCGCAGCCCGTCCGCCGAGGCGCCGTTGCCCGCCGCGGCCAGCACGCTGGCGGCGGCGTAGAGCAGTGCGCTCACGCCGAGCACCTGCCAGGGCAGCCGGTCGCGGCGCTGCATCGCGCCGGTGAGGCGGGCGCAGTGCCAGGCCGCCCAGCTCCCGAAGACGGCGAGCACCACGTCGTCCCACTGGGGGAGGGCGCCGGCCGGGCTGAACGGCAGGGTGACGGCCAGCCCGGCCAGCGTCAGCAGCACGGGCAGCCGCAGCTGCGGTCCCCGGTGGTCGTTCACCCCGTCGCCCCGGGGGCCTCGCGCCCCGCGGCGGTGCCGGCCGCGCCGCGGTCAGCGGGGTCGCCTGCCGCGCCGTCGGGCAGGTCACCCGTCAGGGCCCCGGGAGCCAGCGGGCGGGCGAGCAGGTAGCCCTGGATGAAGCGGTGTCCCATGTCGCGCAGCAGCTGGAGCTCGGCCGCGGTCTCCACGCCCTCGACCACCACGGCCAGGCCCAGGCTGGTGCCCAGGTGCAGGACCGAGGCGCACAGCGCCCGGCGCTGGTGGTCGTGCTCCACGTCGGCGAGGAACTGCCGGTCCATCTTCAGCACGTCGATCGGCAGGCCGACCAGGTAGGCCAGCGACGACCAGCCGGTGCCGAAGTCGTCGACCGCGATGCGCACGCCGAGGCGGCGCAGCAGCTCCAGGTCGGCGACGACGTGGTCGTCGTCGAGCAGCACCGACTCGGTGATCTCCAGGAGCAGCCGCGAGGCGGCCAGCCCGCTGTCCTCCAGCGCCGCCAGCACGTCGTCCACCAGCTCGCCGGTGCGCAGGTGCCGGGCGGAGACGTTGACGGCGACCGCGAGGTCCTCGTGTGGCAGCCCGGCCACCGTCGCGGTGGCCTGGTGCAGCACCCAGCGGCCCAGCTCGGTGATCAGCGCCGACTCCTCGGCCAGCGGCACGAACTCCGCGGGGGAGACCTCGCCGTACACCGGGTGCCGCCAGCGCAGCAGCGCCTCCACCGTCGTCGTCCGGTGCAGGGCCAGGTCGACGACCGGCTGGTAGACCAGGTGCAGCTGGTCGGCGGCGAGCGCCCGCGCCAGGTCGGCGCGCAGCGCCTCCTCGCGGTCCTGGTTCATCCGCAGCGCGTCGGAGTGCCGGCGCACCCGGCCGGGGCCGGCCGCACGGGCACTGCGCAGCGCCAGGTCGGCCCGGCGCAGCGCCTCGCCGGCGTCGGTGTCGGTGGGCAGCCAGGTCACCCCGGCGGCGGCGGTCAGCCGCACGGTGCCGCTGCCGGTGAGCACCGGCTCGACGGCCGCGACCAGCCGCCCGGCCACCGTCTCGGCGTCGGCGATGGTGCCCTGCACCAGCACGGCGAACTCGTCGGTGCCGGCGCGGGCCAGCCAGTCGTCGCCCCGCAGGGCACGGCTGAACCGGGTGGTCAGCTCGCGCAGCACGCGCTGGTCGTCGTCCGGGGGCAGCCCGTCGACACCGAGGACCACCAGGGCGGCGGCTCCCGCCGCGGCGGGGTCCCGGAGCGCGGCGGTCAGCCGCTGGGTGAGCGCGGAGCGGCTGGGCAGGCCGGTGGCCGGGTCGGTGGTGCTGAGGGCGGTGAGGTCGAGGTCGGCCGGACGCGGGGCGGTGGCGCTGACGTCCCGGCAGTACAGCACCAGCGCGCCGACGTCGGGGTCGCCGCGCAGGTCGCGCACCTGGGCCCGGATCAGCCGCCAGCGGCCGTCCAGGTGCTGGATGCGCGCGGTGCGGGTCTTGGTGTCCGTGCCGTCGGGCTGCGGGGCCGCGAGCGCGGCGATCAGGCCGGGTGCGTCGTCGGGGTGGACGGCGTCGGCGATGGCCAGGCCCACGGTGCGCTGCGGGTCCAGCCCGAGCAGCTCGGTGATCGAGGGGGAGACCCACCGCACCCGCAGCTCGTCGTCCAGGATCACGATCGGGTCGGCGCTGCCCCGCACCAGCGTGCGGAAGTACGCCTCGGAACGGGTGAGGTCGGCGGTGAGCTGCCGCTGCGCCCGCCAGGTCACTGCCTGGTGGACCATCAGCACCCCCAGGCCGACCAGCGCCAGGGCGGTGCCGGTGATCGTCAGGTCCCCGGTGACGGGCACGCTGACCAGCAGCAGGCCGCCGCCGACCACGGCCGTGGCGTGCGGCAGCAGGGCGCCCAGCGCCGAGCTGCTGTGCGGGGCCCCGCAGTGGGCGGGCGCGGCGCGGTCGGTGCGCACGGCGATGCCGACCAGGCACAGCCCGAGCACGCTGAGGGAGCAGGCGAGGTACTGCACCGGCCCGGGGCCCGACGTGACGGAGGCGAAGCCGGAGGCCACCGATGCGCAGCACTGCGCCGCGAACACCAGCAGGCCCACCCGCCGTGCGGCCGGCGGGCTGGCCGCGACCAGCAGCAGCGAGCAGCCGGTGCCGATGGCGATGGCGAACAGCAGCGCGAACATGGCGATCGTCGCGGGCTGGGACAGCAGGCCGCTGTCGGCGATGGTCAGCCGGTAGATGGTGTGCACCGTCAGCAGGTCGGCGATGACGAAGAGCACCAGCGAGGTGAGCAGCTGGGCGCGGTGCACCCGCAGCCGGCGCAGGTCGATCAGCCGGGTGATCGCCGCCACGACCAGCAGCTGACCGGGGATGCTGCCCAGCGCGGTCTGGCCCCAGGGCACCAGCATCCCGGCCAGGGCCGCACCGCCGCCGCCGAGGCCCACCGAGAGGGCGTACCAGCGCCAGGCGGCCGGGTGGGCGCTGTGCGCGGCCCCGCGGGCCAGCAGCACGGTGGCGCCGATGATCACCGCGAAGGTGAGCGCGACCGGGGCCATCGGGCCGAGCACCGGGCCGGCCGCCGCCGTCACCAGGCCGGCGGCGAGCGCCAGCAGCAGCGCGCGGCCGAGCCGCGGTGCGGCCGTGGCACGCCGGGTCGGGGCGGTCACGGCCCGCGCCGGGGCGGCGAGGACTCCTGTGGTCACCTCCCCGTGTTCGGGACCGCGCGGGCACTGCTCCACCGCTGCCGCCCGTCGGCTCACCCCTCGGGGGGAGTGGTACGAACGAGGTGTGCAGCCCGCGGACCGACCGGACGGCGACCGGGTGGTGCGCCCCGGGCCGCTGCGGTGGCTGGTGTACGCCTTCGGCGGTCGGCTGCCCGCCCGGTACGGCCCCTGGGTGCTGCACGACACCACCACGCGCACCTGGGCCTGGCGGCACGTCGCGCGGTCGCTGGTGCAGCTCGCCGTCCCGGTCACCCTGGTGCTCCTGCTGGTGCCCGGCCCGTTCTGGATCCGCGGCATGGCCGCCCTGGGTGGGGTGGCGATGGGGCTGATCTTCTCGCTGGCCTACATGACCGAGACCACCGAGCACCGGCTGGTGCGGGCCGGGTACCCCGCGGGCACCGCGGCGGCCGCGCACGACCGGGCGGCGCAGGAGCGGCTGGCGGCGGAGTCGGTGCGCAAGCGCGAGGCCGCCGCCCGCCGGGCGGCCCGTTACCGCGGCGAGAGCTGACCCGGCGCCGTCGTCGGCGTCCCCGCTGCCGCCACCCGGCCCGCTTCCCACGCGTTCCGGTCGCTTTCCCCGTGCTGCAGCGCGAGGGAGGTGACCGAAGAGCGTGGGACGTGCCGGCGGTCAGTCGCCGGCGGACCTCCGCTGCACGTCCGCGCGGCCGACGAGAGCTGCCGCCAGTGCGCCCAGGGCCAGCATCGGGAGGTAGCCCACCACGTCGCGCTCACCGCGGACCACCTCGATCCCGGCCAGTACGACCACCACGCTGCCGCCGACTGCGAGCGCGGTCTTGTTGCGAAAGGGCGCCGCCGCGGCAGCCCGGTGCTCGGGGTCGCGGTACCTGATCGCCAAGGTCACCGCTGCTGCGCTCACCAGGAGCAGGATCGTCGTTTCCATCGTGCGCACCTCCGTCTCACCGGCCGTGGCCGTCGCGCCGGCGGGCGCCCCGGGCAGTTCCCGCACACTGTGCCGACAGGTCCGTGCCCCCGGCAAGCACCCGCGCGCCCCGGGCGGCGCTCCCCGCGGGCGTCGTCGGACGGCGCACCTGCGTGGTGAACCGGTCCGGCGCCGGGCGGGGGGCGGTGACCGCGCGCCGGGTGTCGACCCGACTCGCCAGACGGGGGAGTCGGACGCGCGAGGTGCGGGATCAAGTGGCAAGCTCGCACCCGTGAAGACGTGGCTCGATGCGTGGCCGGTGTTCCGGCAGCTGACAGGTCCTGATCCGCTGGGGCGTGGCAAGGCCGCGCGCAGCAAGGCGACCGAAGAGGTGGTCAGCCGAACGGCCACCGCCGACCGGGTGGTGCAGTCGGTCTGCCCGTACTGCGCCGTCGGCTGCGGCCAGCGGATCTTCGTGAAGGACGAGCAGGTCGTCCAGATCGAGGGCGACCCCGACTCGCCGATCAGCCGCGGCCGGCTCTGCCCCAAGGGCAGCGCCAGCAAGCAGCTGGTCACCAGCCCGAGCCGGGTCACGACGGTCAAGTACCGCCGTCCGCACGGGACGGAGTGGGAGGACCTCGACCTCGACACGGCGATGGACATGATCGCCGACCGCGTCCTCGACGCCCGCCGCAAGGGCTGGCAGGACGAGGTCGACGGCCACGCCGTCAACCGCACGCTGGGGATAGCGAGCCTCGGAGGGGCGACCCTCGACAACGAGGAGAACTACCTCATGAAGAAGCTCTACAGCGCCATGGGCGCGATCCAGATCGAGAACCAGGCCCGCATATAGCACTCCGCGACGGTCCCCGGTCTGGGGACCTCGTTCGGTCGTGGCGGCGCCACGAACTTCCAGCAGGACCTGGTGAACTCCGATTGCATCGTGATCGAGGGTTCGAACATGGCCGAGTGCCACCCGGTCGGCTTCCAGTGGGTCATGGAGGCCAAGGCCCGGGGCGCGAAGGTCATCCACATCGACCCGCGGTTCACCCGCACCAGCGCGCTGGCCGACCTGCACGTGCCGCTGCGCGCCGGCACCGACATCGCCTTCCTCGGCGGGCTGATCAAGTACGTCCTCGACAACGACCTGGACTTCCGCGAGTACGTGGTCGCCTACACCAACGCGGCGGCGATCCTGCGTGAGGACTTCCAGGACACCGAGGACCTCGACGGCCTGTTCTCCGGGTTCGACCCGGAGACCGGGCAGTACGACGAGACCACCTGGCAGTACGAGGGCGTGAACCTGCCGGCCTCGGCCGGTCAGCGTTCGCCCAGCGAGCCCGGTGGGTCGGCCTTCCGCGACGGCGAGGGCCGGCCGGACGACGCCGCGGACGATGGCACCGACGACGAGACCGAGGGCGTCAAGGAGGCCGACCAGCAGCAGGGCGCGCAGGGCTCGGCCGACATCCACGGCAGGCCGGAGCGGGACGAGACGCTGCAGCACCCGCGCTGCGTCTTCCAGGTGCTGAAGCGGCACTACGCCCGGTACACCCCGGAGATGGTCGCCGACATCTGTGGCATCGAGCCGGAGGTGTTCCTCAAGGTCGCCGAGTGGGTCACCGCCAACAGCAACCGCGAGCGGACGACGGCGTGGGTCTACTCGGTGGGCTGGACGCACCACACCGTGGGCGTGCAGTACATCCGGACGGCGTCGGTGCTGCAGGCGCTGCTGGGCAACATGGGCCGCCCGGGCGGCGGGATCCTGGCGCTGCGCGGGCACGCCAGCATCCAGGGCTCCACCGACATCCCGACGCTGTTCAACATCCTGCCCGGCTACATCCCGATGCCCCACGCCCAGCAGCACACCGACCTGGACAGCTTCTGCTCCTCCGCCGACGACCGGATCGGCTTCTGGGGCAACATGCGCTCCTACACGGTGAGCATGCTGAAGTCCTGGTGGGGCGACGCCGCGACCGCGGAGAACGACTTCGCGTTCAACTACCTGCCGCGGCTGACCGGTGACCACGGCACGTACACCACGGTCGCCGACATGATCGAGGGCAACGTGCCCGGCTACTTCCTGGTGGGCGAGAACCCGGCGGTGGGCAGCGCGAACGGGCGCATGCAGCGCTTCGGGCTGGCCAACCTGGAGTGGCTGGTCGTCCGCGACCTGCAGATGATCGAGTCGGCGACGTTCTGGAAGACCGCCCCGGAGATCGAGACCGGGGAACTGGTCACCGAGGACATCGCCACCGAGGTCTTCTTCATGCCCGCGGCCACGCACGTGGAGAAGGAGGGCACCTTCACCCAGACGCAGCGGCTGCTGCAGTGGCGGCACAAGGCGGTCGAGCCGCCGGCCGACTGCCGCAGCGACCTGTGGTTCTACTTCCACCTGGGCCGTCGGCTCCGGGAGAAGCTGGCCGGGTCCACCGACCCGCGGGACCGTCCGCTGCTGGACCTCACCTGGGACTACCCGACGCACGGGGAGATCGAGGAGCCCAGCGCCGACGCGGTGCTCCGGGAGATCAACGGCTCCGGCCCGGACGGCGAGATGCTGTCGACCTACCTGGACATGAAGGACGACGGGTCGACCACCGGCGGCTGCTGGATCTACACCGGCGTCTACGCCGACGGGGTGAACCAGGCCGCCCGGCGCAAGCCCGGCCGGGAGCAGGACTGGGTCGCCGCCGAGTGGGGCTGGGCCTGGCCGTCGAACCGCCGGGTGCTCTACAACCGCGCCTCGGCCGACCCGGACGGCAAGCCGTGGAGCGAGCGCAAGGCCTACGTCTGGTGGGACGAGGAGGCCGGGAAGTGGACCGGTCATGACGTCCCCGACTTCGAGGCCACCAAGCGGCCGGACTACGTGCCGCCGAAGGGTGCGACGGCGCAGGCCGGCCTGGGCGGTGGCGACCCGTTCGTCATGCAGGCCGACGGGAAGGCCTGGCTGTTCGTGCCGGCGGGGCTGGCCGACGGCCCGATGCCGGCGCACTACGAGCCGGCCGAGTCGCCGGTGGAGAACGCGCTGTACGGCCAGCAGGCGAACCCGGGCCGGGAGGAGATCCACGCTGCGTACAACCGGGGCAACCCGCCGCGCAGCGAGGTCTACCCGTACGCGATGACCACCTACCGGCTGACCGAGCACCACACGGCCGGTGGGATGAGCCGCACGCTGCCCTACCTGTCCGAGCTGCAGCCGGAGTTCTTCGTCGAGGTCAGCCCGCAGCTGGCCGAGGAGCGCGGGCTGGAGAACGGCGGCTGGGCGACGCTGATCAGCGCCCGGACGGCGATCGAGGCCCGGGTGCTGGTCACCGAGCGGATCCGGCCGATGAAGCTGAAGGGTGGCCAGGTCGTCGAGCAGATCGGCATCCCGTACCACTGGGGTGAGCAGGGTCTGTCCACCGGCGACTCCGGCAACGACCTGTTCGGCGTCGTGATGGACCCCAACGTGCACATCCAGGAGACGAAGGTCGGCACCTGCGACATCCAGCCCGGGCGGCGTCCGCGCGGCAAGGCGCTGGTGCAGTACGTGGAGGACTACCGGATCCGGGCGGGCGTGCAGTCGGGTCTGATCCCCAGCGGCGGCCGGGCACCGATCGAGGAGGGGACGAGCTGATGCGGCTCGACCCGATGGAGGAGGAGCGCTCGTGACCACCGTCAGCTCGGCGAGCCCGGCGCTCACCGGCAACGACCCGGCCAACCGGCTGTACGGTCCGCTGCCCGACGTGAGCGGGGAGGCAGGGTACGAGGACGACCACCCGGCGCGGGTGGGCTTCTTCACCGACACCTCGGTCTGCATCGGTTGCAAGGCCTGCGAGGTCGCCTGCAAGGAGTGGAACACGCTCCCGATGGACGACTCGCACGGCAACCGGGACGCGATGGGCCTGTCCGGGATGTCGTACGACAACACCGGCATGCTCGGGGCCAACTCCTGGCGGCACGTCGCCTTCGTCGAGCAGAGCCGGGCGGTCGACCTGCCGATGCCCACGATCGGGCTGCCGGGGGCGGAGGGCGCGGGCAAGCACGGCGAGAGCCAGGCACCGGGTGACGCGCACGCCACGACGCACGGTGGCAACGCCGACGGCGGGCTGACCGCGCAGTCCAGCGTGCTCAACGCCGAGGCGCTCAGCGAGTTCGACCCGCAGACCGGGCACTCGGCCGACCGGGAGATCCGCTGGCTGATGTCCTCCGACGTGTGCAAGCACTGCACGCACGCCGGCTGCCTGGACGTCTGCCCGACCGGGGCGCTGTTCCGCACCGAGTTCGGCACCGTCGTGGTGCAGGGCGACATCTGCAACGGCTGCGGCTACTGCGTGCCGGCCTGCCCCTACGGCGTGATCGACAAGCGCGAGGACGACGGCCGGGTCTTCAAGTGCACGATGTGCTATGACCGGCTCACCGACGGGCTGCAGCCGGCCTGCGCCACCGCGTGCCCGACCCAGTCGATCCAGTTCGGCGACCTCGACGAGCTCCAGGCCCGGGCCGACGCCCGGCTGGCCACGCTCAAGGAGCAGGGCGTGGAGACCGCCCGGCTCTACGGCCGCGACGAGGACGACGGCGTCGGTGGCGCGGGGGCGTTCTTCCTGCTGCTCGACGAGCCGGAGGTCTACGGGCTCCCGCCGGACCCGATCGTCACCACCCGCGACCTGCCGTCGATGTGGAAGCACGCCGTCGGCGGGGCGGCCATGGTGATCGGGTTCGCGCTCACCGCCGTGCTCGGCTCGCGGAAGGGACCGCGTCGATGACCGAGGGACTCGTGACGCCGGGTGCCGGCTGGCGGCGGGCCGACGGCCCGCCGGCGCAGGCGCGGGAGAAGAAGCGCCGCAAGGGCGGCCGGCGCGGCGGGAGCCGCGACGGCGACCCCACCGTCGACGAGGCCGAGTTCACCTCGTACTACGGCCGGCCGATCATCAAGCCGCCGGTGTGGAAGTCCCCGGACGTGCCGCTCTACCTGTTCCTGGGCGGTGCCGCCGGTTCCTCGGCGGTGCTCGGGGCGATCGCCGACGCCAGCGGGCGCCCGACGCTGACCCGGGTCGCGCACTACACCGCCGGTGGTGGCGCGCTCGCCTCGGTGGGGTGGCTGATCCACGACCTGGGCCGGCCGGAGCGGTTCCTGCACATGCTGCGGGTGCTGAAGCCGACGTCGCCGCTCTCGGTGGGCTCCTACATCCTCGCGCCGTTCAGCGCGCTGACCGCGGCGACCGCGGGCCTGCAGCTGCTGGAGGCCTTCCCCGGCCTGCAGAAGTTCGGGCTGCGGCGGATCTCCCGCTGGTTCCCCGCCCTGGAGAAGCTCACCGGCGCCACCTCCGCGGTCTTCGGCGGCCCGATGACCACCTACACGGCGGTGCTGCTGGCCAACACCGCGGTCCCGTCGTGGCACGCGCCGTACAAGGAGCTGCCGTTCGTCTTCGCCGGCTCGGGGATGGCCGCCGGTGGCGGCATCTGCATGGCGTTCACCCCGGTCGCCGAGGCGGGGCCGGCGCGGAAGATGGCGGTCGCCGGTGCGGCGGTCGAGCTGGCCGCGATGCACAAGGTCGAGCACGACCACGGCATCGTCGGCGAGCCGTACCAGGTGGGCCACGCCGGGAAGCTGATGAAGGCGGCGAAGGCCTGCACCGCCGGCGGTGCCGGCCTGACCGTGCTGGCGGGCCGCTCTCGGGTGGGAGCGGCGGTGTCCGGTGCGCTGCTGGCCGCCGGCTCGCTGCTCACCCGGTTCGGCGTCTACGAGGCCGGCATGGCCAGCGCCAAGGACCCGAAGTACACCGTCGTCCCGCAGCGCGAGCGGCTCGCGGCCCGCGAGGCCGGCCGGGCGGCGACGACCGACGGCAGCGAGGGCAACGCCGTCGCCACCGGTGAGGCCAGCACCATCACCCGCTGAGGAAGCGTCCGACCGGAACTGCTCCGCACCGCCGCTGGTGGTGCGGGGCAGTTCGTCGTCCGGGGACCAGGTCAGGCGGCCAGGTCTCCGGCGGCGGGCGCCGGGGTGGCAGTCGGCGCGGGCGCCGGGGTGGCAGCCGGTGCAGTCGAGTCCTCGACCGGCACGGTCCACTCGATCTCGTCGATCCGGCGCAGCGTGCGGCCGATGAACGGCCCCACCAGGCAGATCATGCCGACCCAGACGATGAGCAGCCAGGCCCACCACGTCATCTCGCACCCCCGTGCTCGTAGGAGCCGCAGCCTGGCTGACCGCGGTTGACCGGGGCAACGGATCCGGCGCGGTCTCATCCCGGCGGGTGAGGGTGATCGGGACGCCACGCCGCCTGCGCCCAGCCTGGGCCGGGTCAGCGGTCGTCGAGTGACTGCCGCTCCTGCGGGGCGCGGCTCAGGTACCGGCGGTTGACCCGCAGACTGGCGGGGTCCGAGTCGAGCCGCCGGTTCTCCTCCTCGTCCTCGTGGAAGAGCGCGACCTGGGTCAGCCGCGGGTAGTCCGGTGACGTGCAGAGCGCCTACAGCCACCGGGCCTCACGCCACCGGCACTCGGCGATCCGGGCAGGTTCCGTGCGGGCGTGCGGCCACCCGGCCATCAGCCGGCTGCCCCACCCTCACCGGTCCGTTCGGTCAGGGCCCGGCGGGAGGAGCCGTGGCGGTCGCCGGCGGCTCGGGTGAGCCCCCCTCGTCGGCCGGGACGGAGGACTCGGTCGGCCCCGCTCCGGTGGGCTCGACCGGGCTGGACGTCGGCGCAGGGCCGGTCGGCTCCGGCGCGGGCGTCGGCGCGGGGTCGGTCGGGCTGGGCGTCGGCTCCGGGGTGGGCGTCGGCTCCGGGGTGGGCGTCGGCTCCGGCGTCGGCGTCGGCTCCGGGGTGGGCGTCGGCTCCGGCGTGGGGGTCGGCGCGGGGTCGGTCGGGGTGGGTTCCGGGTCGGTCGGCTCCGGGTTGGGGGTCGGCTCCGGCGTGGGGGTCGGCGCGGGGTCGGTCGGGCTGGGCGTCGGCGTCGGCTCCGGGGTGGGCGTCGGCGCGGGGTCGGTCGGACTGGGCGTCGGCGTGGGGTCGGCCGGGTCCGACGGGGTCGGCGTCGGGGTCGGCGTCGGTGCCGTGGTCGGTGTTCCCTCGCCGGACGGGGTGTCGCTCGTCGCCGGCCGGTCACCGGGCACGGCGGCGGGCGGCACCGCGCCCGACGGGCTGGTGGACGACCCGGTCGAGGTCGCCGGCGGGGTCCCCGCGCGGCGCGAGTCGGTGTCCGCGTCGGAGCCGGGCTCCGTGGCGCGTTCCGGTGTGCGACTGCGCGACTCCGTGGGCGCGGTGGCGGGGGGCATCTCCCAGTCGGGGACGAGGATGGGGGTGGCCAGCCCGGACACCGCGGCCCCTTCGTTGAGCGCCTCGAGGGTGGCCGGCACCTGGTCCGGATGGGCGGCGAGCTCGGCGGCGATGGCGTCGCTGAACCCGAGGCTGCTGCTGGACCGGGCCAGGGTCGGCGCGAGCAGGATCGCCGAGAGCGCGGTGAGGGCGAGCAGGCGCTGCGGGGTGCGACCGTGCCTGCGCTGCTGCGGGGACTCTGCGCGGGTCCGCGCCGGACGGAGCCGGAGGGCGCGTGACCTCGGCGACGCGGCTGTGCTGAGCGGCCGGACCGACCGCACCGGCTGGTGGAGCCGCCCCTGGACCGAGACGGTGGCGCGCCGACGGGCGGTCGCGGTGACGGACCCGTGACCAGCGCGCTGCCGCGGCGACCGGGGGAGGGACGCCCGGACCGGCGTGGACACCTCCCACGTCCCCGTGGTCGAGCGACGGGGACGGGCGGGGGGCACCGCACCGTCGGGACGACCGGCCGGCGGGCGGGACGTGGGTGTGCGGCGCACCGCCCGTGCCCGCAGCTCCTGGACGCGGCCGGGCGGCATTGGGATCAGCTCATGCGCGGGGTCCGGGGCCCCGTACTTCAGGACGGCACAGACGACCGGGGCCGCGACCAAGCCGGCCACGGGCCACGCGATGAGCAGCCACCACCAGGCCACGGAGCTCCCTCGTTCCGGCCGCGCCGCCGCGTCCTCCACCAGCAAGATTGACGCGGCCAGGCGCTCCCGTCAATCGCTGGCCCGCACGAACCGTGCGGCTGTCGGAGCCGGGTGCGGCCGGGGCGGGAACGCGAACTGCCCCGCGCCGCCGGGATCCGGCGCCACGGGGCAGTGTCCGTGGGGGCGCGGCGACGATGCCGATCCTCGCGTCGCCGTGCCACTGCGGCGGGGGTCCAGCCCAGCGACGGGTGCCGCTGTAGCGGATGACCTGGCCGGCGCCCACGCTGCGGGCGGCGGTGAGGCCGGGGATGCCCTCGTTGGCGGGCGGCCGACCGGGGCGTGGCCTCCCGGCCGGTCAGCTGGTGCGATCGGCGGTCGCCTGCTCCCGCCTCGGCGCCGGGACCGGGCCGACGACGTTCGGCGACCGCACGACGTTGGGCTGCACCCCCTCCGTGGCGCGCGGGGTGGACGGCGCCGGGCTCGTCGGCCGCGTGGGGGCCCACGGCAGCAGGCGGGGCGGACGGCGGGCAGCGACGTCCTCGACCCAGCCGACCAGCAGCACGGCCACGAAGATCAGCAGCCACGCCGTGGCGAACATCAGCCACGAACCCCGGGCGCCGGAGGTGAAGTACTGCGCCAGCGGGGAGTGGTCGAGCACCGGTGTGGCCGCGGCGATGGCGGCGTTGCCCCACAGGTAGATCGTCATCGCCCGGTTGTTGAGCAGCGTGACCACCCGGTCGAGAGCAGGCAGGCGGCTCAGCCACGTGACCCGCGGGTACACCCTCAGCAGGATGACCACGGCGCCGAGGCAGTACAGCATGTCGGCCAGCGGGATGTCGTCGATGACGTAGGTGCCGTACTGCTCCCGGTGCGACAGCGCGTACCAGAGGCCGGCGCCCAGCAGTCCCACTCCGCCGGCGAGCGTCGGCCAGAGCGGCAGCCTCCGCAGGGTGCCGTCGTGGTGCGCGAAGCCCACCAGCCAGCAGGCCCCGTAGGTGCACAGCTGCAGGACGACCTCGTAGGTGGCCCCCTCGAGGGTCACCAGGCCGAGGCCGAGCAGGAACAGGGTGACGATCGGAACGGCCAGGGTCCGCAGCGGCCACCGGCGGAACAGCCACAGCGCCGCCGGGCTCAGCAGCACGAACCACAGGTAGGTGTAGATGTACCAGAGCGGAACGGTCCACTCGTAGCCCTGCGCCGAGGACGGTGGACCGGCGAGCGGCAGCACCCACAGCCAGGCGTTGGTCCAGGTCAACGGGGCCGAACCGGTCTCGGGATCGACCCGCCAGCCGATGGTCACCATGATCGTGACCATCGCCGCGCCGAAGACCCAGAACGGCGGCAGCAGGCGTCGCACCCGTTTGCGGAGGAACGCGGTGGTGGAGCCCGCGCGGTCGATCGAGGCGGCCGCCAGCCCCCCGCCCAGCGCGAGCAGGATGCCCATGGAGGGGAACAGCAGCGGCAGCCACGCCCAGCCGAAGGTGTGGAAGGTGACGACCCGGATCAGCGCCAGGGCGCGCAGCAGGTCGATGTAGCGGTCGCGTGTGCTCACGAGCCCGTGGTCCTCCCGGTCGCTTCGCCCACAGCCGTCCACAGCTGCGGGTCCTCCCCGCCCAGCCGCCAGATCGCGACGCCGCGCAGCCCCGCGTCGACGGCGACCGCCTGTTTGACGGCCAGCGAGCGGGCGTCCTCGAACCAGACGGTGTGCTCGTCCCCGTCGGCGCGGTAGTCGAAGCCGGCGGTGGCGGTGTGGTCGTCCCACCAGGGCTCGGCGCCCACCCGCTCGGCGAGGGCGACGGCGTCGGTGGCCTGCAGCGCGGTTCCCGCCCCGCCGGCCCAGTCGTAGCCGTAGGTGCCCAGCCCGAGCATGACCTTCTCCGGGGGGATGGTCGCCGCCGCGTACCGGGCCACCGACCGGACCCACTCCAGCGGGGCGACCGGCCCGGGCTCGCTGCCGTGCCAGGCGTGGTCGTAGGCCATCACCCGGACCTGGTCGGTCACCGTGCCCAGCTGCCGGTAGTCGAAGGCCGACGTCCCCGGTGCAGGGTCGGCGGCCTGCGCGGGAACCGCCACGGACAACTGCAGGCCGTGGGCGTGCAGCTCCTCGCGCAGGGCGGCGAGGAACTCGACGAGCAGCGGACCGGCCGGGGCCGGCAGGTCCTCGTAGTCGATGTCGATGCCGTCGAAGCCGTGCTCCCGCGCCGCGTCGACGAGTGCCTGCCGGTGGGCGGCCGACAGCTGCGGGTCGCCCAGCACGTCGGCCACCAGCTGTCCCTGCCACTCACCGTCCCGGTGGTTCTGCACGGTGGGGACGACGAGCACGTCGTCGCGGTCGAGCAGGGAGCTCATCCGGGGGGTCGGCGGGGTGACCTCCAGCCGACCTCCCGGCTGCAGCGTCGCCCAGGTCGGGCTGACCTCGGTGACCCCACCGAGCTCCACGGCTGAGCGCACGGAGGCCCAGGACCGGTCGTCCCACAGCGGCAGGTAGGCAGCGGCCACGAAGTCGGGGTGCCCGCGTCGCGGAGCCGTCGGCTGGGAGTCGCCCGGCAGCAGGACGGCCAGCAGCGTCAGGGCCGCGAGCGCGGCAGCGACGGCGATGAGGCGTCGGGTCATGCGAGCGCCGCCGGGGCGGGCTGCGGGAGGACCTCGTCGGCCGGCCGGGGGTCGGGCTCCGTCGCCGGTCGCGGGACCGCCTCGTCCATGTTCGCCGTCCGGGCCAGCTTGTTCCAGCCCAGCCGGACCCCACGCAGGGCGGTGCCCAACGACGCGTACAGCAGGTAGGCGCGCAGCGGCTCGTAGATGAAGCGGTACAGCGGGACCATCACCAGGTGCGCGGCCCGCTCGCGCAGCAGGCAGACGGCCGCCACGGCGACCACCCCGTAGAACAGCGAGAACAGCGCGACGTAGCCGAGCAGCACCAGGGGCCCACGCTGGCCGAGCGTCTGCAGCACGACCAGGGTGACCAGCGGGGTGAAGACCAGGGGCACCACCACGGTCAACGCCGACAGCGGCATGACCAGCATGCCGAGCCAGCCGTAGCGGGGTCGCAGCATCATGTTGCGGTGGCGCCAGAGGGCCTGCAGGGTGCCGTACATCCAGCGCACCCGCTGCCGCAGCAGCGCGTCCACCGTCTCCGGCGCCTCGGTCCAGGCCACCGCCTGGTCGGCCTGCTCCACGCGCCAGCCGTGCTGGTGGAGCATCAGGGTGAGGTCGCAGTCCTCCGCCAGCGTGGCGTCGCAGTAGCCGCCGGCCTGCTGCACGGCGCTGGTGCGCCAGGCCGCGCAGGCACCGGGCACCACCATCACGGCGTTGAGCGCCGCGGCCGCAGCCCGGTCGACCCCGATCTGGGTGATGTACTCCAGCGCCTGCCACCGGGTGAGGACGTTGCGGGCGTAGTTGCCCACCTTGATCACTCCGGCCACCGCGCCGACCGCGGGGGAGTGGAAGCGGCTCATCAGGTGGGTGATGGTGGAGGGCACGAAGAGGGTGTCGGCGTCGAGGGTGACGACGAAGGGCTGGCTGACGGCCGCGAAGCCGGTGTTGAGCGCGGCCCACTTCCCGGCGTTGGCCTGGTGGATCAGCCGCACCCGGGGGTCCCTGGCGGCCACCTCGCGCACCTTCTCCGCGGTGGCGTCGGTGCTCCCGTCGTCCACGACGATGACCTGCTCGACCGGGTAGCTGGAGCGCAGCACGTGCTCGAGGGTGCGGCCGATCACCACCTCCTCGTTGTAGGCGGCGATCAGCACGGCGACCGGTGGGGTGTCGGCGGTGACCGGCGGTCCGCGCCGCGCCCGCACCAACGCCAGGGCGAGGTTGACCAGGCCCATCCCGATCATGCTGACCAGCGCCAGCACGAAGAGGCCGCTGAGCAGTGAGCCGGGCAGCGCGAACAGCACGTAGGCCAGGTCGGAGGTCAGGCGGTCCCAGAACGTCGGCTCCACCGGGCCGGTGCGTTCCTGCAGGGTCGGTTGCACCTGCGGCATCGCGTGGAAGGTGTAGCCGGCGTCCCGGGCCAGCGGGATCAGCTTGTCGACGTAGGCGAGGGTCATGGACCGATCCCCGCCACCGGCGTCGTGCAGCAGCATGGTGATGTTGTCCTGGTCGCCCAGCGGCGGCAGCGGGATCTCGCCCTGCCGCTGGCCGGAGGCGTAGGCCCAGTCCAGGGTGTCGAAGTCGTGCGAGGCGACCGCGTAGCCGAGCTGCTGCGCCCGGAGGATCCCCGGCACGTCGCCCTGCATGGACTGCTCGTCGCTCCCCTCGTAGGGGAGGCGGTAGTAGGAGGCCTGGTGCCCGGTCTGCGCGCGCAGGATCCGGTCGGTCAGCGCCAGCTCCACCTGCTGCCGGAAGGGCGCTGCGACGTTGGCGTCGGTGTGGGTGAGGGAGTGGTTGCCGATGGCATGTCCCTCCCGCACGATCCGCCGCATGATCTCGGGGTACCTGGTGATCTGCTCACCGGTGACGAAGAACGTGGCGTGGACGTGGTGCTCGCTGAGCAGGTCCAGCAGCTTGGGCGTGTAGACCGGGTCGGGCCCGTCGTCGAAGGTCAGCGAGATGGTCCGGGTGGCGGTCGCGCTGTAGCCATACCGCTCCAGTGCGTACTCGGAGTCGGCGGCCTTCGCCACGTCCGGCGGAGACAGGTGTGCCAGCAGCTCGCCGGTGAACGGGTCCTCCCCGTAGACGGCGCCGTGCTCACGGACCAGGTGGAGGACACGGACCAGCGGGCCGTCGCCGATCACGGGGGCCCTGCCCACCTCCGCGGCGGTCGGCCCGTCCGGTACCGGGGCCCCGTCCAGCGCCGGTGGTGCGACCAGGCGGGGCCCCGCGACGGCACCTGCTGCGACCAGCACCAGGACCACGGCCAGCCCGGTCCGTCGCAGGAACCGCCAGCGCCTGCCCGAGGGGTTGGCGAAGACCGGCGTCCGCTGCGTGGGAGTCGGCCGGACGACCGGACGTGGCGCTCGGGACACCGCCCACCGCCGACGGCCCGGGGTCCCGTCGGCCCCCCGCAGAGTGATCACGTCTGGAAGCTAGGGAGCTCCCCCGGGAGGTCACAATCAGTAACGATCGTCCGGGTGACGCGCGTCCACGAACGAGCTAACCGAGCCGTTCCCGGTGGGCTCCGTCACCCTGTGTGCACCAGCGTGCCGTGCGGGGCCCCGCTGCGTGGCTCGACGGTCCCCCGGCGGTGATGCGGGGCTCTGCTCGACGGTCGGTCCGGTGGACGACGCGGTGGTCCGTGCGGACCGAGTCCCCCGAGACGCGAAACTGCCCCGCGCCGCCGGGACTCGGCGACACGGGGCAGTGTCCGTGGGGGCGCGGCGACGATGCCGATCCTCGCGTCGCCGCGCCACTGCGGCGGGGGGTTCAGGTCAGCGGCGGGTGCCGCTGTAGCGGATGACCTGGCCGGCGCCCACGCTGCGGGCGGCGGTGAGGCACAGGGTCGCGCGGCGGTGCACCTCGCCGGCGGGGGTCTCCGGGCTCAGGCCGGCGATGCCGGCGGCCGCGGTGAGGCCGGGGATGCCCTCGTTGGCGACGGCGTCGACCAGCCGGTGCGCGGCGATCTCGGCGTCGGGGGAGAGGCCGCCCAGCAGGAAGGCGAACTCGGCGGGGCCGGAGCGGGCCAGCCAGTCGTCACCGCGGACGGAGCGGGAGAACATCGCCGCGACCTGGTCGAGCTGGGGGCCCGGCATCGGCCAGCCGGTGTCCCGGCGCAGCAGCCCGATGAGCACCAGGGTGGCGGGGGCGCGGTCGGTGCTGACGGCGCGCTCGCTGATGCGGTCGAAGAGCGCCGCGCGGGGTGGCAGCAGGGTGATGGCGCCGGTCGCGTCGAGGCGTGAGCTCTCGGGCGCGACCGGGGTGAGGGCGATCGGCATACCGCTCTGGTCGTCGCCGGGGCGCGTGCGGTTGAGGGCCGCAACGGTCGGGCTCACCCCTCGGGGTGAGCCCAGCCGCCGGATCCGTATTCTCTGGGAACCGCCGTCAGCGGCAGATCGGGACCGCCATGTCGGTGTTGTGCTTCGTGGGCCGGCCGGGGAAGTCGCCGTTCATGAAGGAGTTGGCCGGTGACCAGCGGCCGGCCCACTCGCCGGAGTCGATGAGGTACCAGTAGCCGTCGGGCTCGACGCTGGGGATGCTCGGCGCGTAGTGCCGGCAGCGCACCTGCACGGTGGTGTCGGGCGGGATGGGCTGGGCGTTGTCCTGCAGCTTCACCGGGTCGGCGAAGGTGTTGGCGCCCAGGCGGCCGGTGGTCTCCGGCCAGGCCGGGCCGTCGCCACGGGTGGGCAGCGGCTCGTCGCGGAACAGCAGGATGCCGCCGGTGGTCACCGCGATCACCAGGACCGCCACCAGCGGAGCGGCCCAGCGCAGCCACGGCCGGCGCGGCTTCCCGGTGGCGGGCTCGGTGTGCGCGTCTGCCGGCTGCGGCTCGGGCGTGGCGGCGACCGCGCCCACCGGGGCGGGTCCGCAGGACTCGATGAGGCGCGGTGCGCCACCACCGGGGTACCCGGGGACGTGCTCGAGCGCCCAGGCGTCGAGATCACGCACCGCGCCGGTGATCTTGTTACGGGGGTAGCGGCCGGCGGTCCAGTTGTCGAGCGTGCGCACGCTGACCCGGTTGCCGGAGCGGCGGGCGAGCTGCTCCTTGCCCCCGGTGGCGCCGAGCAGCCAGTTCACCTGGACGACGAACGGGTCGGGGTGCCCTCCGGACGACGTGTGGTGCGTGCCGGTGGCGGTGTCGCTCATGTCGGGTCCCCGTTCTCCGTGCCGGTGCGGAGGGACGGTAACCCGGAACGGAACGGTGCCGGGTCTTCTGTGGGCGCGTCGTTGACCTGCGTAGTTGCGTGCACCTGCGTGCGTTGCGCCAGTTTGCGGCCAGCTGTCCGGAGCTCCGGCTTCCGGTACGGCGGCGTTCCGGGTTCCCTGGACGTGCGGGGTTCGGCCGGGCACGGGGGCCGGCCGGACCCCGCCGGCGTCGGCGCCCCCTGTCCCCGGGTCGCCGGTGGCGCAGTGGGTGTGGCGTCAGCCGCCGAGCAGGTCGCCGACCGCACCGACGACCCCGCCCAGCAGGCTGCCGGTCGGCTGGGCCGGCTCCTGAGTGGGTGTGGGGGTCGGGGTGACCGGCGTTGGGTCGGCCAGCTCGACAGGCGGCGCGTCGGTGAAGACCGGGACCTCGACGGGCGGGGTGACGACGGGCGAGGGGACGACGGGCGCCGGGTCGCTCGGCCGCGGGGCGGTGGGCTTGTCCGGGGTCGGCGTCACCGGCTTGGGGGTGACGACGGGCGCCTTCGGGGTGGTCGACGTCGGCGCGCTCGGCGCGGGCTGCCCGGTGCCGGCCGGGGTGGGGGCCGCAGGGGTGCCCGGGTCGACCGCGGTGCCGGCGGGGACCGCGGCCTGGTCGGCGGCTGTGCCGACGCCGGCGCCGGCGATCTCGGTGACGGTCGCGTCGGGGGCGTCGCTGGTGGCGCCGACGGTCGCGGCGTCGGTCTCGGGGGCGGCCGGGCGGCTGTACGCGTCACCGATGCCGGACGAGCTGCCGGAGAGCTCGTTGCCGCGCTCGAGTTCGGCCAGGGTGGCGTCGGCGCGGTCGGGAACAGCCGCGACCTCGGCGGCGACGGCATCGTGCAGGCCGAGGCCGGTGCCGGAGCGGGCGAGCACGGGGGCGAGCGCCATGACGACGAGCGCGCTGCAGGCCACGACCTGCTGGACGAGACGGTTGCCGGTCTTCGTGGCGCTGCGCTGACGGGGCTTGGCCGCGGCCTTGGGGCGCCGTCGGCCGGTGGGGCGCTGAGCGGTGGGGCGGCCATGCCCGGCGGCGCGGGACCGGTCGGCCTGCAGCGGCGGGGGCGGCGGCAGCTCGGTGGCGGCGTACCGGGGCGTGCGCGGGGTGACCAGCGGCGGGGGAGGAGGCAGGTCAGGGATGGCGTACCGGTGCCGGGGTGCGGCCGGGGCAACCTGCGGCTGGGCGGAGACGGCGCGGTGACGGCCGGTCTCGGTGAGCGTGGTGCCCGCGTCGATGCGGCGGTGGCGGCCCGTGGTCTCCGGGCCCTGTGCTGCGGCGTGCACCGTGCTGCTTCCCCCTGTTCCCGCCGGCTGTCAGCCAGCGATGAAGAAGATAGGGCGCGTAGTCACCCGTGCACAGACCGCTACCGCGTGTCCCTCTACGACACGCCGGACGAGAACGGCAACGGCCCGCCCGTCGCAGGCAGCCAGCAGTCCCGGCAAGTGCGAACTCGACTGCCCCTCCGGGCTATCCGGATGGGTGTCACCGTCTCAATTGCGCAGCGGCGGCACGTTGCGACATCAGGCCTCTATAGCGCCTTTCGGCGCAGGTGTGCACTAAGGAGACCGCTTTGCAAGGATTCGAGCAGGGTTTCCCACAGCTGTGGCCCCTTCGGGCACGTCTTCCAGCACTACTGCGTTGGCTCCCACGCGTGCTCCGGAGCCGACGTGGATTCCTCCCAGTAGAACGGCACCTGCGCCAATAATCACATCATTGCCGACTTGTGGATATCCGGGTCGACTCCCCGTCCCTGTGTAACCCATGGTGACCCCGTGAAACAGCAACGTTCCCGACCCAACCTGGCTGCCCTTCCCCACCACGAGGCCCATTCCATGCCTGATGACCACACCGGGAGCCACTTGCGCCCTGTAGTCGATATCAATGCCATATAGCACCTGGACGGCCCGGACCAACAAAAATGCCAAAAACGTCATTCGCCTGTTCGCGAGTGCGGCCGCGACGCGGTGGACCACCAAGGCGTGGAAACCTCGGTTCAGAAGTCGCGTAGCAAGCGACCCGGTACCAACCGCTTGTAGATCCGTCAGGACGTCTCGCCGTAGGGGCATGGGCAGAAGATACGGGAAGACCGCGACTAGACGGAAGTGCACTCCCTTGTCGCCACAACGGTCGCGCGCTGGCGTGTTGGCTACGCAGATCCATGTCGCTCCACGACGATCGCCTGCGCGTTGGCCATTAGATCGCTTGGGCGGTAACAGTTGAGGCGATACGTGGGCGACCAGAACGTACCCGTCGCCCAGTAAGTCGCACTGACCGAGGCATCGTCCAGGAGGTCGTACACATGCTCACCAATCGCGGAGTAGTCCGCCGGCTCGTCGCTCGGCCAGCCAACTTCCCCGAGGAGGCCGACTTGATCATACTTCGCCAGCCAGTCGGTGTAAGACCTTAACTCCGCCGTCACCCGTTCCACGAGTGACGCGTAACCGCGCGTGCGTGCATCAATCTCCAGTTCGCGGTACTCGCCGGGGTAGATGCCCGACCCGTCCAGAGAAAAATAGTAGTGCGCCTCGTAGACGACTCTATTCAGTGCATCCACTATCCAAGGTCGCGGATTCTGCTGGTCCCAGCGCTGCGCGCCGCTGTGGTCAACGCCTGCAACGATCACGCGCCTCGCGTCACCGGTTGCCCTGATCGCATCAACGGCCGACTGGCTGGCAGTCCGCCACGCCTCGGCGTCGCCGGGCTCATTCATCAATCCCCACCCAATGATCGAAGATTGGTCCCGAAACTCGTTGACGAGTTTAGTCCATACATCTGCGAATGCGTCCGCAGGTATTCCGGATCTCAGGCTTATCGTCTCGTCGTCCAACTTCACAAAATTGCCATAATTGTGCATGTCCAGTAGGACATGCAGGCCGCTGCGGCCAGCTGCCTCGACCGTTCGTCGCAGTTCCTCAACCCCGGTGCTTGTCAGATCCGCGTATAGCTCCCTCTGGATCCGCTCCCAGCGGAACGGAATGCGCACTAGAGCATGGCCACGGCTTCGCATTGTCTCGTAAAAGCGCTCATCATTGTAGCGATAGTCTATGCCGACCACGCCCGGCAACCGACTGGGATCGGTCCCGAACTCGCCACCTGCCGCGTTCACGCCTCGCAAGTAGCTGAGATCGCCGGACGGGTCGCCGGGCACCCCTTGGGCGGACCAGGCCTTCGCCGCAGACGAGGCGCCCGTCGTCGAATCTGTTGGTCGAACGACCTCGGGAGTCTGACCCGTGGGTGCGGTCGTGCAAGCCGTGACCGTGACGACGCAAGCAACAAGCAGTACAGCGAAGCGATGCGGCGCCTCGAGCGCTCGTGTCATGGCGAGTCGTCCTATTCATCCACGGGGGGCGGCGCGCCTAACGTTCATCCTCACCCGGTCCACCCCGAGTATCCACGAGGGAGCTCCTGCTAGCCTGTCGCGGCGTTCACTAGGCCGATTGTGGTTGGACTGCGGCCAGCGCTCCGAGCTTCGGCGTCGATCAGGGAGACTGCATGGTGCGTGTCGCAGTTGCGCACGACTATCTAACGCAACGAGGGGGCGGTGAGCGGGTCGCCCTCGCGATCGGTAGGACGTTCGAATCGTCACCGTTCTACACCGCCGTGTTTGACGCAGAGGCTACCTACAGCGGCTTCAGTTCCCTTGACATCAGGACCTCTGCTCTACAGCGTGTGCCGGCTTTTCGGAGAGACCCGCGCCGTGCCCTTCCGCTGCTGGCCAGAGCGTGGGATTCCTTCCCGGCGGTGGACGCAGACGCCCTTGTCGTGAGTTCAAGCGGGTGGGCACACGGCCTGCGAGCCGCAAAGGGAACGGCCAAGCTCGTGTACTGTCACAACCCAGCCCGCTGGCTATATCAGCAGGATGAATACGTAACACGAGCGATCGAGGCGCGGGCACTGAAAGCCGTGAGGTTTCACTTGACTCGCTGGGACCAGAGGGCCGCCCGTACAGCAGACCTCTATGTCGCGAATTCCACCGTTGTGCAGCGCCGCATTCACGATACCTACGGAATTGACGCAAGGGTGCTCTACCCGCCGGTGTCAATCGATCCGACCGGTGACGCGGATCCAGTGCCGGGGGAGCGCCCGGGATTCTGGCTTACTGTTTCGCGGGGGCGGGGATACAAGAACACCCAGGCCGTTATCGACGGTGTGCTGCGAACAAAGCAAGGCAGACTGCTGGTGACTGGCGAGCGTCCCCCCAGCGTACCCGTTCATGAGCGCGTGCGCTGGCTTGGGATCGTGACGGAAGCCCAGCTTAGGTGGCTCTACGCGAACGCTCGTGCCCTTGTATCCGTCTCGAATGAGGACTTTGGCCTCACTCCAATTGAGGCCAACGCATTCGGTACCCCAGTAGCGGTCCTCCAGGCCGGAGGGTTCCTTGACAGTACGGCTCCTGGCCGATCAGGCGCTTGGATCGCAGCGGCTTCCGCTGAGGCCGTCCAAGCGGCTCTAGAGAGCTTCCCGCACTTCGATGCGGAGGTCGTTCGACGTCACGCGGCCAACTTCTCAGAGTCCAGGTTCCTTGCCGCACTCCGTAACCTGACCAGTGAGGCCGTGGACCTACACCGTCCAAAGGCTTATGAATAGGCGGTAGCGTCGGCAAGCCTGACAGGGTCCGCGCCTGTACACGGAGCTACAGTCAGATCGCCAAGGTGGGTGGCTGGGTCCGTACTGCACGAAGGCGGGAGATCATGACGATATCTTCCCAAGTGAGCTCTTCAACGCTCAGTGACCTAGCAAGGCCACGCTCCGCCAGCATCTGAGCGATCTGCAGCTGATGATCATCTATGTGCTCGCCTCTTGACGGATTGCGCGCCACAAGAAGGGGCACGTTACCCGCCCGAAGGCTGGTAAGTGCCGAGCCGGTACCGGCGTGCGCAACGACGGCGTCGGCTTCACTCGACCATCGCTGCATCGTCTCAGAGGGAACCCGGTCGTGCCCGACGATGGGCAAGTCGCTGACATCCGTTGATCCGGTCTGCCAGATCACGTCCACCTCGCTGGGTACGATCGCGAGCATGCGCTCAACGAGTGCTCGGAAGGGGAAATCGCGAGCAGTCCCTAGGGTCAGGAGAACCGTCTTGGGGGCACTCGCCGTTGCATCAGGCTCGACTTTGAAGCCATCGAAGATTGATCCAGCGTACCGCCAGATGTTGGACTCCCAGGCAGGGTTCTGTGTATAAGTTCGCACCCCGGGAAGAGCAGCCATGACCCGACCTGTAAGTGACGGAGCGTCGACGCGTGTCGCGCTTTCCAAGTAAATGCAGTCAATGCCTCGAAGTCGCGCGGCCGGCATAATCGCAACCGCCAGTGCGCTACCAGTGCTCACCACCCGTTGGACGTTGTACTGAGCGAAGAGTCTCTTAGCGCTCGCCATGTTCCTAAGCGCGGTTCGCCAGTCCTTTGGCGGCGAGGGGGCGAACCATTCAACGACTCTCCCCGAGAGTAGCGAGACGGTCTGCTCGGTCTTGATGGTGCACCAGACGACCGAGTCCGAGAATGGAAGTCGCTCGTGTAGGTCGAAGAGTTGAGTGATATGACCTCCGTCGTTAGCCACTAGCAGCGTCGTGGCCCTACTACCCGTCACGTTCTACTCCTTCTGTCTGGGTTGAGTCCACGACGAGCGGCTGAGGCGTCAGCCTAACCGAGGTCACCTCCGCTGCGCGCCTGAGTCCGAGCCACCAGATGGCGGCGGATGTTGAGCTGGCCAAAAATAGGCCGACTCCCAGTAGACTCAGGCTGTCGGGGTGCCAGAGGACCAGGGTTAGAGGAATCAAGAGTAGTACTGGCGCGGTAAGAAACCGTCGCATGAAGTTGCCGCTAGGTGTCCGAATCACTCTACTGGCGACGATTCCTCCGGTCATCAGTCCGTTGACTGCCATGGTTGCCAAGTAGTACGGAGCCAGTTCAAGTGCCAACTCAAAATTCGCCGGGATGGATCGCTCCCGGGATATGATCATCGTCGCTGTTGCCAACGCTGCACTATATGCGAGCGTGGCTACCGCAACGACGATTGCAACCCGGCTCCCTACCCGCGTGGGTCGTGATGACCGGGCGCGAGCCAGTTGACCGTACGCCAGGGTGGTAGTCGCCGTGATTAGGACGTTGATAGGCGCAACAAGCGTCTGCCCGGCTCGGAAGGCGGCGAGCGTGCTCGTTGCCCCGGCGACTAGCATCAGGATCGGCAACAGTTGCTGAGTTCCACTGGCGACCACGAACTCTGCGAGCAATCCTCGCTCCACATCGTGTTTCGTAGAAGGTCGCCGTGTGTCCGCCACTGGTCGGCCCAGAGCCATGACAACTGGTACGGACAGAAGCGCTCCGCCTCCCCAGGCCAAGATGTCCAACATGGCCGAGTGGTGTCCGGTTTCCCAGGCGAAAGCCGTCGCGGCGACCTGGACTGTCAGCCAGGTGACGTCTTGCCCTAGCGCGCTGCGGAACCGGTCGTGGGCGATCAGAGTCAGTCTTAGATAGTCGGCGACTACGACAGCTAGGGTCGCCCCCGCCATGGTTATCCATATCTGAGCCGATTCGCCTCCGAACAGGGGCGTGAAAGCTGCGAAGGCCATACCGGCCAGTAGGGCGACTATCAGTAGGCGGGGCCACGTAAGAGCGTTGGGCGCAACACTGAACTTCGCTCGCCTCACGAGTTGGCTCTCGCCGAAGTACGCTCGCGCGGATCCGGCTAGTAGCCAGTAGACGGCATACGCTGCTCCGAAGGTGGCCAATCCCATCGTGGAGGCATCGATCGCGACGGTGGCGGTGAGGATGAGCGTGCCCAGGGAGTACACGGCCTGGTCGGCAGCTACCAGCATGCCTCTGGCTCGCCCCCTGGCAGGCATCAATCTCCGCATCTCGTTGGCCTTCTCGCCGTTCCTGATCTACATGATGAAGCGGGTCCACCGTGAGGCCGCTCGACCTAGGGTCGGGCACTGTTCAAGTCGCATCGCAAGGCGTCAACACGGCCGGCTGCGATCCTTGGGCAAGCTACAGGACCTTCGGCCTGCTTCGGTCAGCATCTTGCGACAGGGCTCGCCGAGTCTTCGGAGCGGTCCTTGGGGGATCGCTGAACCGAGTGAGGGAACTACCCCCGGCGAGCGCCCGGGCTACCCTCCCTCAACGCGGCACGCCTGTGTAAGGGGGTGTCGCCTCAGACGCGCGAGAGGCGGGACATTGTTCGACGGAGATGTTGCGGGCCCGAGGCAGAAGCGTAGAGCAGGGGCTTCCGAGGGGCGTATGGGGCGCAAGGTGCGATTGCTCGGCGTCGTTCTCCTTCTAGTCGGTGTTCCGCCGCTGATCGGGGGGGTGATCGCGGCGAGCGAAGATCCAGTCTACGAGGCGCGGTCCGAACTGATTTACGACCGCTTGACGAGCAGTAATGCGACAGACGAACTGCAGATTCGCACTGAGGTAGCTCTAATTAGCAGTCGACCGGTTCTCGAGCGGGCGAGCTCCACGATCGGGCTCAACGTGGACGAGCTGAGTCAGATTGTGAGTGCATCTCGGATCAGTGACAGTCAGATCATTGGTGTCGCTGCTACAAACGAGGATGGGGACTCGGCTGTGCGCGTGGTGGATGCCGTGGTCGCCAGCTACCTAGAAACTCAAGCAGACTCGCCGGATGGAGCGGCCGAAACCGCCTACCTGACTGAGCGGATAGCTGCTTTGCAGGAGCAACTTGCGGCAGTGGAGCAGCGGGTGGCAGAGGTGGCACCGGAGGGTAGCGGTGCGGCAGACTCGGTAACGCTTCTCACCCTTCAATCCCAGGCGGAGGCGTTGCGCACTCAGATCACGGACGCGCAGTCTCAGATCACCAACCTGACGGTCGAGGGCATAGGAAGTGGCTCTCCCGTCCGTCTCCTGACGCCGGCCTACTTGGCGGACGAACCGATCAGCCCGCGCCCTCTCAGGACGGTAGTCGGCGGGCTGCTGGCCGGCATCCTGTTGGCGGTCGGCTTCCTGATTGCGCGCGCATATGCAGCCCGGCAGGGGTCAGACGGGCGGGTCGTGGAGTGACATTGAGGCGGGCCCTCGACGGACGTGTAGTGCCGCATCTGCTTCAGGTAGTGCGATGTCAGGGTTGATGCGCGACGGGAGACTTGCTGTCGGCGCAGTGGGCCTCAGCGTCCTCGCTGGCCTCGCGGCTAGCGCGAACGCGTGGGCACCTCTGGTGGGGGTTCTGGGGATAGCCGTTACGGGGGCCATCGCGCTCAGGCCGCAGCTTGGTGGCTATCTCTACGTAACGATGACCCCCCTTCTCGTGGGAGTTCCGCGTGGCGCCGTCCTGCCGTACGTAAGACTTAGTGAGCTCTTACTGCTGGTGGTGTGGACCGGAATCCTGCTGGGTCCTGTACGGCGCTGGGTCTCGTATGGCATGCCTCGCCTGGCCACGTCGCCGGTTGACTGGTGCGTACTTGCGTTGGCGATCTGTAGCAGCGTCACAAGCTTGGGTTGGATGGCTGCCCGAGAAGTCCCGATCTCGCTAGACGATGCGCTGTTTGCCTTGACCCTTTGGAAGTATTTCGCGGCCTATGTGCTGGTGCGAATATCGATACATGGGGCTCAGCAAATTAGGGCTTTGATCCTCGGCCTCATCGGCTCGTGTGCAATTGTGGCGGTCTTGGGGCTCGTGCAAGTGTCCCGACCGGGTGCATTGTCGGGCTTCTTCGGCCTCTTCGTTGCGGAGGATGATCAAGACAAGCTTAGTCAGTACAACGCCAAATCAACGATCGGGGCATCGATTCCCTTCGGGGATGTTATGTCGTTGACTGCCTGCCTCTGTCTTGCACTTTTCGCATTGGCTCCCACGAGAAAGCGGCGACTGGGTTGGGGGCTAGCGACCGCATTCTTCAGTCTTTCGGCAGTGGCATCGGGGCAGGTCTCTGGGGTGCTCGCTCTGTTGATCGCGTTGGGGGTGGGCGCGTGGCTGAGCCGCAGCTGGCGGCAGGTGGCCATCAGTGCATTGCCATTCGCTCTCGGCGCATACGTCCTAGCGAGACCAGCGCTCGAGGGGCGACTGGCCTCCGTTGACCCCGCCACTGGTCTGCCGAGCCAGTGGACTGGCCCTAATGGCAGAATAGCGAACCTACGAACGTTCATCTTTCCGCGTTTGGGTGAGCAATCCGACTGGCTCTTTGGGGTTCAGACGTCAGCACGAATTCCTGCACCGGAGCCTTGGCGTGAATGGATATGGATAGAGAGCGGATACGTATGGCTTCTGTGGAACGGCGGTTTGCCTCTGTTGATGGCATTCCTCGCCTACGTCCTTCTGGCTATCCGGGCAAGTCGTGGACTTGTCTATCGGGCTGAAGACCGCTATACGGCTGCCGTGGGGGTGGCGAGCTTCTCCGGACTTGTGATGCTGGCGTCGCTGATGATTCTCGACCCCCACCTCACTATGCGAGGGTCTGCTGACGTCCTCTTCTCCCTTGTTGCGGTTGCGGTGACGGCTGGACGCACGAAAGAGGTGGCCGGCCATTGGATGGTCGGAGCACTGGGGAGGCGTGCGGTAGAACGTGCACCTGCGTGAGGGTGAGAGCGAGGGTCCGGGGTTGGGCGCGTGCGCACACGCGGTGCAGGCTGACCGCCCTGCCTCGGGCTGGCCGCAAACGACGGTTGGGGAGGAAGCCAGGGGAAGGAGCGTCTCGTCCGGGGTGGGCTGTACGTGCGTGATGAGAACTACGTATGGGCTCGTCGGCAGACGCAGCCTTGTTCTGGCGCGCCCTAGCGCATCGCTAGTGAATGCCCCCGCTGGGTAGCGAGGCCCGGGTGTCGACTACGTTCCGTATCTGAGGTGTTACGCGTTGGGCCTCACGGTTACTGGCTATTGCCACTAGCCTCTGCACGCCGGTTGAACATGGAAGTTTCCGGTAGGGATAGTCGGAGAAGCCGGAGTGATGCGCTCCCGGCCGGCGGCACGGGGGTGCGTCGAGTGGATGTTCTTGAGGAGCGTGGCGACAGGGTTCGCCACCGTTTGCGACCGGTGGGTGGTCGGCGGCTTCCGGCCGTTGGCCGGATGCGCGGAGAAGGCACGATTGCGCGTCGCGCTTGGCGCGTCGCTTATGTTCGGCGGATTGCAGTAGGCGACCTTGCGGTCGGCACTCTTGCTGCACTCGTCGGCTATTTAGTTCGCTTTGGGCCAGTGGCTGACGGATCCGCTCCTGCGCATGCCTCGTTGTGGTTGGTCGCGCTCTTGCCGCCGGTGTGGCTGGTTACGATGCTCGTCGCTCGTACGTACGAGGAACGCTTTCTCTGGGTCGGCGCCGAAGAATTCCGACGGGTCTTTGGTGCTGCGATCGGCCTGCTGGCTGGCGTCGGGACCGTTTCCTGGGCGTTCGAACTCGAGCTCGCCCGCGGCTTCGTTATCGTGGCTATGCCTCTGGCCACCGCTCTTACCCTGCTGCAGCGGTATGCGCAGAGGTCAAGGTTGCATCGCCGTCGCAGTCGTGGTGACTACCTGCAGACCGCAATCTTGGTCGGCCACCGCAGTGGCGTGCTCGCGCTGCACGAGCAGATCGACCGCGAGGCGTATCACGGCTACCGGGTGATTGGCTGCTGCCTGCCGCCGTCCCCGCTGGGTGCGGAGGTCATCGAGTTCGACGGCGTCCCCGTCCTCGGAGGCCTGGACGACGTGCTCGACGTCGTTCGGCAGTACGAGGTCGACACCGTCGCCGTGCTGCCCTCGCCCGAGCTCGACGGACCGGCGCTCCGGCGCCTCGGCTGGGAGCTGGAGAAGACCGAGGCCGAGCTCCTGCTCGCCCCCGCCGTCACCGAGATAGCCGGCCCCCGGGTTCGCATCCGCCCGGTCTGCGGCCTCCCGCTGCTGCACATGGAGCGCCCCGAGCTGCGCGGCGTCCGCCGGCTCACCAAGGAGGCGTTCGACCGCACGGCAGCTGCGGTCGGTCTGCTCTGCATCCTCCCCGCGTTCCTCGGCCTTGCGCTCGCCGTCGGCCTCACCAGCCGCGGCGGCGTCTTCTACCGGCAGGAGCGGGTGGGCCGGGACGGTGAGACCTTCGGGATGCTGAAGTTCCGCAGCATGGTCAGCGGCGCCGACCGGATGGTGCCCGATCTGGCCGAGCAGAGCGACGGCAACGGAGTCCTCTTCAAGATGAAGGGTGACCCGCGGGTCACCCGCGTCGGCAAGGTGCTGCGCCGCTACTCCCTCGACGAGCTGCCGCAGCTGGTCAACGTGGTGCGCGGCGACATGTCCCTCGTCGGCCCCCGGCCCCCGCTGCCCAGCGAGGTGGAGCGCTACGGCTTCGACATGCGCCGCCGCTTCCTGGTCAAGCCCGGGATCACCGGCCTCTGGCAGGTCAGCGGCCGCTCCGACCTCTCCTGGGACGACTCGGTGCGCATCGACGTGCGGTACGTGGAGAACTGGTCGCTGGCTTTCGACTTCATGATCCTGTGGAAGACCGTGGGGGCCGTGTTCCGCGGCTCCGGGGCCTACTGACCCACCAGGTCCCGGGCGCCCGCCTCCACGCGGGAGAGACTGGGGGCATGGCCACGCCCTCGTCACCCGACGCGGTGTTCTCGGTGCTGTTCGTCTGTACCGGGAACATCTGCCGGTCGGCGCTGGCCGAGCGGCTCACCCGGGCCTACCTCGATGACGCGCTCGGTGACGACGCCGCGGCGATCAGCGTGGCCAGCGCCGGCACCCAGGCCGTCGTCGGCTCCGGGGTGCACCCGGACAGCGCGCTCGTCCTCGCCGGCTTCGGTGGGGAGGCGGCCGGGTTCGCCGCCCGGCACCTGCGCGACGGCATGGCGGTCGAGGCCGACCTGGTGCTCACCCTAACCCGGGCCCACCGGCGGGCCGCGCTCCAGCTCGCCCCCCGCGCGCTGGCTCGCACCTTCACCCTGCGCGAGGCGGCCGACCTGGTCGACCTGCTCGACCCGGACACCGAGTTCCCCGGCGAGACCCACGCACAGCGGTGCCGGGCCCTCGTGGCCGCGCTGGCGGCCGCCCGCTCGCGCCGGGCCTCCAGCGACCGGGACGACATCGCCGACCCCATCGGTCAGCCACTCGAGGTGCACCAGCAAGTCGGGGAGGAGATCAGCGACGCGCTGCTCCGGCTGCTTCCCCGGATCGTCGCGCTCCGCGAGCCGGCCGGGTCGCCCGTCGCCTGACCTCCGCGACGGCCGGGCGGATGAGTCCGGATCCGAGACCTTGCGGTTTCGGTGGAGTGGGTCCAAGATCGTTGCTCTGATGGGGCATCGACGGTCAAGGGCGATCCGATGGCGTGGTGGGGCTGGGTGCTGCTGGGTTCGTTGGCCCTGCTGAGCATCGCCGGGGTGCGGTGGCTCGGCGCGGCCGCGGCCGTCGTCCGGCAGCGCGAATGTCAGGCGCAGCTCGATGAGCTGCTGGCCGCCCTCGACGCGACGGCGGCGGGTGGTCAGGAGCCGAGTGACGGCGAGGTCAGCGGGGGGTCTCCGGCAGCGCCTCGTCGCTGAACTCCTCGGCGTTCTGCCCCAGCGAGTCGGTCTTCAGGTAGCCCCACATCCGGCCGGCAGACACGTCATCCAGGTAGACGACGCTGGCCGCCCCCTCGGTGCCGGTGCCCAGCACCGGTGCGGTGAAGAACTCGACGTCCGCCGGGCGCAGCCCGCGCAGCGAGTACGCCATGCCGAGCATGTCGCCGTTGCTCAGCCCGTCGTCCACCGCGACCGCGTTGGTCACCGCCAGCAGGGTGTCGTCGAGCTTGGCCGGGCTGGAGAACACGTCCTGGCTGAACAGCTTGCTGAACATCGCCCGCAGGTAGTTCTGCTGCCGCTTCACCCGGTCGAAGTCGCCACCGGGCAGGTCGTAGCGCTGCCCGACGTACCAGCGGGCCTGCTCACCGTTGAGGTGGTTCTGCCCCGCCTCGAACGTGTACGGCCCGTTGCTGGTCGTCTCCTGGACGACGACGTCGACCCCACCCAGGTCATCGGTCATCTGGATCAGCCCGTCGAAGTCGATCGCCGCGTAGTGGTCGATCCGCACACCGGTCAGCTGCTCGACGGTCTGGATCAGCAGCGCCGGGCCACCGAAGGCGTAGGCGGCGTTGATCTTGTTCATGCCGCGACCCGGGATCGGCACCCAGGAGTCGCGGGGGATGGAGATGACCTGGGCGTGCTCCCGGTCGCCGGCGAAGCGGGCGATCATGATCGCGTCCGAACGGGCGTCGGGCAGTTCGCCCGGCGCCACCTCCGCCCGGGTGTCCGAGCCGACCAGCAGGAAGGTGATCGGGTCCTCGGTCGCCGTATCGGCGGTGGGGGAGGGGGCGGCCGGCCGGTTCTGCTCCTCGATCTCGGCGAAGACGTTGCCGACCCGGTCGACGTTGCCGCCGTACCGATCGCTCACGAACCACAAGGCTCCGCCGACGAGGACGGCCAGCGCGACGCCCAGGACTGCTAGCGCGATGACTGCGCGGCGCCATGAGTTCCGCCGCGTCGGGGTTGTAGCGGTCTCCGAGCCGTCGGTCGCGGCCGGGATGGTGTCGACTGGCACGGATCCTCCCTCTCCTCGCTCGTCACTCAGAGTGCGAGGAGTTCTGCGCGTCCGCCTAGTCGATGCGAGGCCTGGACACGATCGGAGGATGAGCGATCACTCGTTGGGGACCTGAAGTCGTCGCGATCAGTGACGATCCGCCAGGATGAGAGGCGGTACCGCTGGTGGTCACGCCGCAGCGGTGGCCCGTACCGTTCAGCGGGCCCGGCCCAGCGGGAAACCTCAAGCAGAGCATGGAGACGGCATGAAGATCTCGGTCATCGGTTGCGGTTACCTGGGCGCGGTGCACGCGGCGTCGATGGCCGAGCTGGGCCACGATGTGGTCGGCATCGACGTCGACCAGCCGAAGATCGAGGCGCTGCAGCAGGCGCGCGCCCCCTTCTACGAGCCCGGCTTCGAGGAGCTGCTCGGCCGCACCCTGGCGTCCGGCCGGCTGCGGTTCAGCACCGACATGGCCGACGCGGGCGACGCCGTCGTCCACTTCGTCTGCGTGGGCACCCCGCAGAAGCGCGGCGAGTACGCCGCCGACCTGCGCTACGTGGAGTCGGCCGTCGAGTCGCTGCTGACCGCGCTCAAGCCCGGCGACCTCGTGGCCGGCAAGTCCACCGTGCCGGTGGGCACCGCAGCCCGGCTGTCCGAGCTGGTCGAGGGCAAGGTGCCCGGCGCGATCCTGGCCTGGAACCCGGAGTTCCTCCGGGAGGGCTTCGCCGTGCAGGACACCCTGCACCCCGACCGCCTGGTCTACGGCCTGCCCGCCGGCGCCGACGGTGAGCGGGCCCGCGCGCTGCTCGACGAGGTGTACGCGCCGATCGTCGCCGCGCAGACCCCGCAGGTGATCACCGACTACGCCACCGCGGAGATGGTGAAGACCGCGGCCAACTCCTTCCTGGCTACGAAGATCTCCTTCATCAACGCGATGGCCGAGCTGTGCGAGGCCACCGGCGCCGACGTGAAGCAGCTGGCCGACGCGATCGGCCACGACGACCGGATCGGCCGCAAGTTCCTCAACGCCGGCCTCGGCTTCGGTGGCGGCTGCCTGCCCAAGGACATCCGCGCTTTCATGGCTCGCGCCGGTGAGCTGGGTGCCGACCAGGCGCTGACCTTCCTGCGCGAGGTCGACAACATCAACATGCGCCGCCGGATCCGGATGGTCGACCTGGCCCGCGAGGTCTGCGACGGCTCGCTGGTCGGCAAGCGTGTGGCGGTGCTGGGGGCGGCGTTCAAGCCCAACAGCGACGACATCCGCGACTCCCCGGCGCTCAACGTCGCCGCGCAGCTGCAGCTGCAGGGTGCCGCGGTGCAGGTGACCGACCCCGCCGCCGGGGAGAACATCCGGCGCAGTTGGCCCCAGCTCGACGTCGTCGACACCGCCGAGGAGGCGGCCGACCGCGCCGACGCCGTCCTGCTGCTCACCGAGTGGCAGCAGTACAAGCAGTTGGACCCGGTCGCCTTCGGCAAGGTCGTGCGGCAGAAGCGGGTGCTCGACGGCCGTAATGCGCTCGACCGGGACACCTGGGTCGCCGCCGGCTGGACCTACCGCGCCCTGGGCCGCCGCGCCGGCTGACCGGCGACGTCACTCACGAGAACGGTGCGGCTGGGAGTCGCTCAGGCGAGCGGCTCCCAGCTGAGCACGGCGTCCCGGAGTTCTTCGCGCGTCCGTGCGCTGTCCAGACGCAGGACCGGCTGACGCAGGCCCGCGAGCCACGCCTCGTGGGCAACCCGGCTCCGGCCCTGGAACTCGGGGTCGTCGTAGCCGCGCGCCCACTCCAGGAAGGCCGTCCAGGCAGCTTCGTCGAAGTCCCCACCCGCTCGCCGAGCGGCTTCCCGGGCTTCCAGCCGGCGCAGCCGCTCGTCCGGGTCGAGGGTCAGGAACACCACGGCGTCGCACTGGGCGACGATGCCCTCGCCCCAGCTGAGCACGGACCCGGACAGCACCCACGCCTCCCGCGGCACGAACACGCTGCGCATCAGCGCCAGGCGCTCCTCCACGGGACGTTTGTCGACGTACGGCGGAGTGGAGGGCACCCAGAAGTAGTCGTCGGCATCGGCGTGGGGCACCGCCCAGTGGTCAGCCAAGGCCCGGGCGAGGGTCGTCGTACCGGAACCGCTGGCGCCCATCACGTGCAGCCTGGAACGTCGCATGCCGCCATCCTCGGACGCCCGATCCAACGTCTTCCTCTGGCCGCGCCTGGACCCTCCGTGGCGGACCGGCCCACGCTTCAGCGCCCGCCGCGCCGGAAGTACAGCAGGATCGCTGCGATCACGAGGATGAAGAAGGTGGCCATGCCGACGGCTGCCCACCCGGTCGGTGTTTCTGACTCGGTCGTGCGGACCGCAGCGTCGACACCCAGCAAGATCGCTTCCACGGGCCGACCCTAGGGGCCTGGCAGCCCGACTCGCTGATCGTGGACGCCAGTAGGGCCCGCTGACATCTGATCTGGAACGACACGCATGACCTGTGGTGGTCTGGGGCACAGGGGCAGGCATGCTGCTGCTGGTGCTCGCGTGCTGGGTCGTGTTGGCGATCGTCCTGCTGCCCGTGGCCGCGGCACTGGGAACGGCGGCGCGCCAGCAGGACCGCCGCCACCGGGCGACTCGGGCCACCGCCCGCCGCCGTCCCGCGTCGGTTCTGCGGTCCACCAGCCGCGCCGCCTGACCCGCGAACCGCACCCCGTCGCCCGCACCGTCAGGATGGGCCGACCCCACCCCTGACGGAAAGGCCGCCGGTGTCCGACCACGACCTCGCCGCTGACCTGGCCACCCGCGCCGGTCAGCTGCTCCTCCAGGTCCGCGGCCGCGACCTGCCCGACGCCGCCGCCCGCAAGGCCGCCGGCGACGCCGAGTCGCACGCCTTCCTCATGGCCCAGCTCGCCGAGCTGTGCCCCGGTGACGCCGTCCTCTCCGAGGAGGGTGCCGACGACGCCGCCCGGCTCGCCGCCGACCGGGTGTGGATCGTCGACCCGCTCGACGGCACCCGGGAGTTCGCCGAGCCCGATCGCTCCGACTGGGCCGTCCACGTCGCGCTCTGGGCGCACGGCGAACTCGTCGCCGGCGCCGTCGCGCTGCCCGCCGAAGGCGTCACGTTCGACACCCGCCGGCCTTCCACGCTGCCCGCCCGCCCCGACGGCCCGGTGCGGCTCGCCGTCAGTCGCAGCCGGCCGCCGGTGATGGTCGCCGAGCTCGCCACCCGGCTGCGCGCCGACCTCGTGCCCATGGGCTCGGCCGGCGTGAAGGCGATGGCGGTCGTCCGCGGCCAGGCCGACGCCTACGTGCACGCCGGCGGCCAGTACGAGTGGGACTCCGCCGCACCCGTGGCCGTCGCCCGCGCCGCCGGCCTGCACACCAGCCGCCTCGACGGCTCCCCGCTGCAGTACAACCAGCCCAGCCCCTGGCTGCCCGACCTGGTCATCTGCCGGCCCGAGCTCGCCGGCGACCTGCTCGCCGAGCTCGCCCGCACCCCGCACTGACGCGACCGCTGGGGCACGTGGGACGAACCGTCCCCGTTCACGATCAACATCCCCGGCCGGGGCTGTGCCCGGTGACACGGTGTCATCTCCGCAGCCGGGGTCAAGGTGCCTGGCCGCCGTGCCGATGGGGAAGACATGCCGTGGTGGGGTTGGGCGCTGATCGGATGGGTGGGCCTGTCCGTGGTGCTCGCACCCCTCATCGGCATCGCGCTGCGTGAGGCCGACCGTCGCGAGCGGGAGTGGGTCGGCGCCGACGTCGCCTCCCTGACCGGCGACCGCCGCCCGGCCCGCGCCGCACGGGTGCGCCGCCGGCGCATCCCGCTGCCCCCGGTCTCCGCCGCCCTGCTGCTCACCGGCCTCACCCTCGAGGCCGTCGGCTTCGTCGTCCGCACGTCCGGCAACGAGCGCGGCGCCGGGCGGCTCTGGTCGATGGACCTCCCGCTCGCCGTGCCCCGCATGTTCGTCGCCGCCCTCTTCGCCGCCGCCGCGCTCGCCGCCCTGCTCGGCGCCGCCCGCGCCACCGGCCGCCGCCCCTGGTGGCTGGCCGTCGGGCTGATCGCCGCAGTCATCGCCCAGGTCAAGGCCGGCGGCACCGTGCACGTCCGCGCCCTGGAGACCGTCGGCGTCAACGACCGCCCGCTGCTCGCCACCGTCGGCAGCGTCGCCGTCGTCGGGGCCGTGCTCGTCGCGCTGTGGCTGCTCAGCCGCAACGAACGCCGCGACCGGCGCCGGGTGCTCACCGCGCTGGCCATCTACGCCGTCGCCGCCGCCGGCCTCTCCGGCGTCTCCGCGCTGGTCGACCAGGCCGGCGCGAGCGCCTTCTGGGTCGCCGCCGCCACCTTCGTCGAGGAGAGCGGCGAGGTTCTCGGTGGGGTCGCGGTCCTCACCGCCGTCCTGGTCGGCGTCGCCCCGCGGCTGGTGCTGCCTGCCGCCTGGGTGCTCCGCCGCCGCGCCGACGCCGAGACCGTCGACGCCCCCGCACCGCAGCGCCGCCCCGGCGACCTGCGCTGGTAGCCCTGCGCTGGTAGCTCAGTGGTCCGGCTGGAACGGCCGGACGGCGCGGAGCGGACCGCTCTGCCGTTCGACGTGGTTGGTCTGCGCGACCTCGTTCGGGGCCACCTCGTTGGGCGCCGGCTCGTCCCGCACCGGCTCGTTCCGCACCGGCTCGTCCGGCGCCGGCTGCGGACGTCGCGCGCCGGGGCTCGGCAGCCGCCGGCGCAGCGGCGCGGGCAGGTCGAACAGCCAGTTCGCCCACGGCCGGCCGTCGGCGAACACCGCCGCGGCGTAGGGCAGCCCCACCCCGGCGGCAACCGCCACGACGACGATCAGCACCGGCTGGTCGACGCCCAGCCCGGCCAGCGCCACCCGCACCCCGGCCACGATCACCACGTGCGCCAGGTAGACCGGCAGCGTCCGTCGTCCGATCGCGGCCAGGAACGCCGCCACCCGCGTCGACCGCGACAGCAGGACGGCGACGGCGAGCAGCGCCACGGTGCCGGCCGCCGCGGCCAGCATGCTCACCGCCCGGGTGCCGTAGCCGACGTCCTCCGGCAGCGTGCCGGGCACCGGCCCGAACTGCAGCAGCGCCAGGAACACCACCGACGCCGCGACCCCGGCGGCGGCCCAGCCGGCCGCCGAGCGCTGCATCCACGCACCCAGCCGGGCCAGCCCGAGCATGCTGCCCACCGCGGCGAACGCCAGCAGCGACAGCCCGGTCAGCCCGACGACGTTGCGGTCCCAGCCCCACAGCACCAGTCCCAGCAGCACCAGCCCGCCGCCGGCCAGCACCTGCCGCGCCCGGCCGCGCCACGGCTGGAGCACCGCCAGCACCGTCGACGCCACCAGCAGGAACGGCAGGAACCACAGGTGCGCGAACGGCTCCCACACCCGCACGATCGCGCTCCACGGGCGGGCCAGGTTCTTGTAGTCGCTGCTCAGCGACTCGACCGAGCTCTGCAGGGCGAACCACAACAGGTAGAGCCACACCAGCACCGCACCCCGGTGGACGACGTAGCCCGCCACGCCGCGCTTGGCCACCGACCGCGGGATGAACAGCCCCAGCAGCAGCGCCAGCGCCGGCATCCGGAACACGTACAGCGCCGCGTTCAGCCGCTCCAACGGGTGACCGTCGCCGATCAGCCCCGCCCCGACCAGGCCGTCGATCGAGTGGTTCACCACCACGCCGACCACCGCGACCGCCCGCGCCACGTCGATGGCGGCCACCCGGCTGGGAGTGGCGTCACGGCGTGTCACGGGCGCCGACAGTAGGCGGCGATCATGAACACCGCACGGCCGGCAGGCAACGCGGCGACCTGCGGAAACGCCGATGTGACGTGGGTCATCGGGTCAGCCGGTCGGGTGACCCCCGTCGGTGCTCCACCCGCACACCGGAACCGTCCAGCGCCCTATATTCGACGGCGCTGCACCCGGGCGGATCCCGCCACCCGTGCGAGGAGGAATCGCCCCATGAGCTCCAGCCGAGCCCACGGCACCGGTGCGTCCGGGTCGTCCCCGGCCGCCGGCGACGTCCCCGGCCGCGCCGACACCTGGCCCGGCCCGGCCGCTCCCTGGACCCGGCTGCTCGCCGTCGCCCTCATCGGCGCCGTCGTCGGTGGGCTGCTCGGCCTGCTGGCCGGCCTCGCCTCCGGCGACCGGGCCACCGCCAGCGCCACCGTCCAGGTGCTCACCGACGCCCGCGGGCTCGCCAGCCCGCTGGACACCCCGCCCGCCGGCCTGGACACCAGCAACTTCGTCGCCGCCGAGCTCACCTGGCTCGACGACCGGGCCGACGAGGTCGAGGCCGGGGACGCCGAGCTGTCGGTCAGCCAGGTCGGCACCTCCGACGCCGTGCGCATCGCCGCCACCGCGCCCACCGCCGACGAGGCGCAGCAGGCCGTCACCACGCTGCTCGACGCCTACGTCACCCGCCGGCAGGAGGAGGCCGCAGCCGCCGTCCGGGCCGCGCTGGACGCCGTCAACGCCCGGATCGACGCCATCGGCGGCATCCCGGAGGAGACCGGCCCGCTGTCGCTGGAGGTGCAGCGCCTGCTCGCCCAGCAGAGCGACCTCGAGGCCGCCGCCGCCCGGGTGAGCGCCGTCGTCCCGGTGCTGCGCGACCCCGCGGAGGAGCAGGCGGCCGGCGTCTCGCCCGAGCTGACCTACACCGTGCTCGGTGCGGTGCTCGGCGCCGTGCTCGCGCTCGCCGGCGCCGCGCTGTGGCGGGTCGCCTCCCCGCGCGTCTTCGACGCCCGGCTGCTGGTCGCCGCCGGCGCCCCGGTGCTGCTGCCCCGGCTGCCCGCCGGCAGTGTCCGGGCCCGCACCGACCGGGTGCCCGAGGGCCGCCCGAACGACACCGCCCTCGCCGCCGCCCGGCTGCTCGCCCCGCAGGTCCTCGACGTCGGCACCGGCGCGCTGCTCGTCGTCGGCGTCGACGAGAAGGCCGGCGCGGCCGAGGTGGCCTGGGAGCTCGCCTGGGCGCTGACCGCCGGCAACACCCCGGTCGCCCTGTTCACCACCGGCGTCGGCGGCGAGCGGGAGCCCACCCCCGGGCTCACCCTCACCGGCCTGCCGGCCGACGCCGCCGCGCTCGAGCAGGCGGTCGCCCGGCAGCGGGCCGCCGGCCGCCTGGTGCTGCTGCACGCCCCGGCGCTCTCCACCGGCCTGCGCGCCCCCGAGCTGGCCGCCCGCGCCGACCAGGTCGTGGTCGTCGTCGGCGAGGGGGTCTCCACCCTGGAGGCCGCGCTCGCCGCCGTCCGTGACGTCAGCGGGCAGCCCGGTGCCGCCCTGGCCGGTGTCGCGGTCACCACCGCCCGCCGGCACGGCGGCAGCCGCGGTGCGGACCCGGCGCCCCAGGAGTCCGCGCCCCGGCACGCCCAGCCGGCCGGTGAGCGCACTCCGGCGCAGCAGGACACCGTCTCCACCGAGGCCTGAGCCTTGACGCAGGCAGCCGGGGAGGCCCAGGAGGTCCGCCGGAGCTTCGGGCTGCGCATGGTCGTGGCCGTGCTCGGGCTGGTGGCCACCTTCCTCACCTCGGTGCTCGCCGTCCGGGCGCTCGACGCCCGCCCGGCCGCCGGGTTCCTGGCCATCCTCGGCGCGCTCATGCTCGGCCCGATGGTCGGCCGCCTCGGCCTGGGGCAGAGCGCCATCCGGGCCATCGCCGCCGCCACCGGGCCCGCCGAGATCGCCGTCCAGGTGGTCGCCCACCTGCGCGCGGTCGCCCTCCTGTCGCTGCTCACCGCCCCCGGGGTCGCCTGGCTGGCCACCGCCGTCGTGCAGGACGACCGCGGCCGGGTGGTGCTCCTCGTCGCGGCGATGATCGTGCTGGAGACCATCCGGCTCACCGTCAGCGACGTCTACGCCGCGCTCGGCCGCATCCCCTGGTCGGTCGCGGCCACCCACCACAGCCGCTCGATCATCGCCCTGCTCGCGATGGGCGTCGTCGTCCTCGCCCAGGGCGGGGAGACGACCCTGCTCACCCTGCTCACCGTCTACGCGGCGGTCTCGCTGGTGCTGCTCGCCGTCGTCGTCGTGCGGCTGCCGCTGCGCTCGCGCGGCACCGGCCGCCGCTGGTGGGCGCCGATGCTCGCCGCCGTCGCCGCCGGTGCGTGGCTGTTCACCGTCGAGCTCGGCGCCTTCCTCGTCGGCCGCGGCGACGTGTGGCTGGCCGGCTGGGCCTTCGGCGCACAGGACGCGCTGCAGTACTCCACCGCCAGCGTGCTGGCCATGCAGGTGACCGTGCTCGAGGGGCTGGCCAACATCGCCATCGCCCCGGTCGCCGCCCGGATGTGGGCCGCCGGCGACCGGGCCCGGGTGTTCCGGCTGCTGTCGGCCAGCGCCACGCTGAGCACCGCGGTCACCGTGCTCGCCGTCGCCGCCGCCTGGCTGCTCGGTCCGCAGGCCCTCGCCCTCTACGGCGACGGGCTCCGCGACGCCGCCCCCTACCTCGGCGTGCTGGCCACCGGCGGGCTGGGCATGGCCGTGTGCGGCTCCTGCGCGGTGCTGCTCGTGGTCACCGGCAACGGGCGGGCCGCGGCCGGCTCGGTCGCGGTGGCCATGCTCGTCGCCGTCCCCGCCGCGGTGCTCGCCGCTCGGCTCGGCGGCCCGCTGCCGCTGGCCGTCGCCAGCGCCGTCGCCACCGCGCTGCTGTTCAGCTCCTACGTCATCGCCTGCCGCCGCACCTTCGGCCGCGCCCCGCTGCCCACCCGCCACCTCAAGAGCAGCCTGCTGGTGCTCGCCGGCCGCGACCGGTCCGGCCCGGCGACCACCGACCCGGAGAGCGAGACCGTCATCACCGGCGGGGGAGCGGCGTGACCGCCACCCTGAAGGCACCGGCCCTGCGGCCGCCGGACGTCGGCCAGCGGGTCGGCGTCTGGTGGCTCAACCCGGTCGCGCTGATCGGCATGGTTGCGCTGCCCACCACCTGGCTGGCCTACGCGATCGCCGACGAGCGCTACCGCGTGCTGTGGCGCACCCCGAAGGTGCTCACCCTGGACTGGACGCTCTGGTTCACCGTCGGGCTGCTGCTGTTCATGGGCGGCGCGCTGCTGCCCGCCGCCCGCGGCCGCGCCCGCCGGGTGCCGAACTGGCCGGCGCTCTCACCCGCCGACCTGCGGCTGCTCGGCCGCGCCGCCACGGTCACCTTCTGGCTGGTGATGGTCGGCTACGTGGCCTTCCTCGCTGCCGGCGCCCGCGCAGGCATCTCGCCGAGCATCCTGGTCGACGCGCTGGTGGGGCAGCAGCTCTACGGCGTCGGCCTGCGCGAGACCCTCGGCACCGTCCCGGGCCTGACCACGATGACCCAGTTCGGCGTCGCCTTCGCCGTCGTCACCGGCGTGCTGATGGTCGCCGACCCGGCGTCGCGCCCCCGGCACCTGCGCCGGCTGGCCGTCGTCTTCTTCCTCGCGCTGTGCCGGGCGTTCTTCCTCTCCGAGCGGCTGGCGCTGCTCGAGCTGCTGGTGCCGCTGATCGTGGTGCTCGTCGCCGGGCTCTCCCGCACCTCCACCGGCGCCCGCCGCGCCTCGTTCCTGCCCGCCGTCCTGGTGCCGCTGGTGGTCGGCGTCTTCGCCGCCTTCGAGTACTCGCGCAGCTGGGTGTTCTACAAGGCGCAGGGCGGGCAGTCGTTCCCGACCTTCGTCGTCGAGCGGTTCGCCGGCTACTACGTCACCGCCTACAACAACGGCGAGATCCGGCTGCTGCACCAGACCGACGCCTCGCTGCCCTACGACCTGCTCTCGGCGTTCTGGACCGCGCCCGGGGTGGGCAGCCTCAACCTGTTCCGCACCCTGACCGGCGTCGACCAGGAGAGCTCCTACACCGACGCGCTCACCAACTTCGGCAACCCCGAGTTCAACAACACCGGCGGCGTGGTCAGCCCGTTCGTCGACCTCGGGCTCGTCGGCGGCCTGGTCTTCTTCCTGCTCGCCGGGCTGGCCTGCGGGCTGCTCTACCGCTCGCTGCAGGAGGGCCGCACCTGGGGGCTGCTGCTCTACCCGGTCGTCGTGCTCACCCTCTTCGAGCTGCCCCGCTACCTCTACCTCTTCCAGGGCCGGGCCACCCCCGGCCTGATCGCCCTGGTCACCGTGGTCCTGCTGGTCCACCGCAACCGACGCCGACGCACCGGAGCCCTGCTGTGACGACCCGCCGCCCCCTGCGCTACCTCCTGGTGGGCACCCACGTCCCCGCCTCCGGCGCCGGCGGCGGGATGGTCCGCTACGTCATGGAGCTGGCCCGCGGCCTCGCCGCCCGCGACGACGTCGAGCTGCACGTGCTCGCCGGCGCCGGCGCCGAGGCGGCGTTCACCGGCGTCACCGATCCCGACCGGGTGCACACCCTGCCCGGCCGCGGCCCGGTCACCTCCGCCGTCGAACGGCTGGCCGGCGGCCGGGTCGGCGGCCGGATGGACGTCGTGCACGGCACCAAGCACCTGCTGCCCCGCGGCGTGCCCGGCATCGGCGTGCTCACCGTGCACGACATGCTCGCCCTCGACCGCCCCTTCGACTTCGGCCTCGCCAAGCGGCTGCTGGTGCGCGGGCCCTACCTCGCCTCGCTCCGCGCCGCCGACGCGCTCGTCTGCGTCAGCGCGGCCACCCGCGACCGGGTCACCGCCTACCTGCCCTCGGTCGCCCCGCGCACCGTCGTCGTCCCGCACCCCGACGGCTCCAGCCTCACCGCCGTCGCCGCCGAGGAGGTGCCCGAGCTCGCCGGGCGCACCTTCGCCCTGGTGGTCGGCGATCCCTCACCGCGCAAGAACGTCGGGCTGGTCGTCGACGCGTGGGCGCAGGTGCGCCGGCACGCCCCCGACGCGGTGCTCGTCGTCGTCGGGCCGGACAGCTGGGGCCCCACCGACCGGGGCCGGGCCTTCGCGGCGATGGTCGCCGAGGGCGCCGTCGCCCCGATGGGCCACGTCTCCGACGCCCGGCTGCGCTGGCTCTACGAGCACGCCCGCCTGGTGCTGTGCCCCAGCCTCGCCGAGGGCTTCGGGCTGCCCGCCGCCGAGGCGCTCGCCTTCGGCGCCCCCGTGCTCACCAGCGAGGACCCGGCGCTGGCCGAGGCCTCCGCCGGCCGCGCCGAGCGGCTGCCCGGCCGCCGTCCGGAGGTGTGGGCCGAGGCGGTGCTGGCGCACCTGCGCGCCCCCGCTCCCCGGCGCACCCCCGCCCCGGCCCAGCGCGGCTGGGCCGACGTCGTAGACGAGACCCTGGAGGCGGTGCGGCGTGCCGGAGCCCGCTGACGTCAGCACGATCCTCGCCACCCCCGTCTACGGGGAGGCCCTCACCGTCCTGCACGTCGCGCCCGGCGCGGCCGCGCCGCTGGCGGCCGAGGTCGCCCGGGTGCAGTCCGCCGCCGGCTGGACGGCGGCCCTGACCGACCGCCCCGCAGACGACGCCGACACCGTGGTGCTGTGGGGGCTGGCCGCCGGCGCCGCCCGTGACGAGCTGGCCGGCCGGCGGCCCACCGTGGTGGTGCTGGACGCCGCCGACGTGCGCACCGTGCTCACCCGCCCGGCCGCCTGGGCCCGCGAGCTGCGCCGCACCGCGGCCACCAGCCTGCTGCTGCTCCCCGCCGAGCTGGCCGAGCGCTACACCCGCTGGGGCCCGCCGGTGCCGCTCGCGCACCGCCCCGCCGGGCTGCCCGCCGAGGCGGCGGTCACCGTGCTGTCGGCCTGGGTGGCCCGGGCCCACGCCTTCGGCCGGCGGGCGGAGACGCCCACCGGCTGACCGCTCACCAGCCGGTGCGGTCGCTCACCACGGCGCCGTCGTCGCGCACCCCGAGCAGGCGCACGGCGGCGGGCGCGTTGGTCCAGAACGGGGCCAGCGCCCCGCGGGACAGCGCCAGCTCCGACAGCGTCACCCGGGCCACCGTGGCGCCCGGCTCGGCCAGCACCCCGACGTCCCAGGGGGCGCTGCCGCGGGTGCCGGAGATCGCCAGCCGGCGCACGGTGACGTCGGCGGTCTGCGTGCCGGGGTTGCCGGAGTAGACGATCACCGCGCCGTGGTCCTTCTCCGGGTTGGTGTTCGCCCCGGACACCCGGCCGCCGTCGACCAGCACGCGCACCGCCGGGTAGGTCCAGTACGGGTCGCCCTCGCTGCCCAGGTAGACCCCGCCGGCGTCGGTGTCGCGCACGTCGACGTCGGTGTAGGTGATGTCGGTGCCGCCGACCACGGAGATGCCCCGGCCCCAGGTGGTGCCGTTGACCCGCGGCGAGGTGATCCGCACCCGCTCCACCGGCCGGCCGTCGGCCCGGTAGGAGACCACCGCGACGCCGTCGTCCCCGGTGTTCGTGGTCACCGGGGAGACCACCCGCCCGTCGCGCGCGCCGCCGGTGACGTGCACGCCGTCGGCCCGGCTGTTGGCCACGGTGACCCGGTCGAGCAGGAAGCGCGCCGCCCCGTTGCCGACGTAGATGCCGGCCGCCGCCGCACCGCGCACGTGCACGTCGCGCAGCACGACGTCGTCGCCCGAGACGCGGAGCTTCATCTGCTCGTAGGCGTGGTAGCGCTGGGTCGAGGTGGGCAGCGCCAGGGTCAGCCCGGTGAGCGTGACCCGGTCGCCGGAGACGTGCACCGCCGAGCGGGTCTCCTGCGTGGCGGTGAGCGTCGCGCCGGTGCCGACCAGCTTCAGCCCCGGCCGGGTCACCCGCAGCACGTCGGAGTGCAGGTAGGTCGCGCCGGGGCGGAACACCAGCGTGGTGCCGCTGGGCACGGTGTCGAACGCGCGCTGCAGCGCCCGGGTGTCGTCGCTGACGCCGTTGCCGACCGCGCCGAACTGGTCGACGGACAGCGACCGCGTCCCGGCGGCGACGACCGCCCCGCCGGCCACGGCCGCCCCGCCGAGGACGGCACCGGGTACCAGCGTGCCGGGCATGGAGCTCCCGGCGTCGGGCGGGGTGGGCGGTTCGGCCGGACCGGGAGCGGCGGGCTGCGCCGCGGGCGCGCCGGCCGGCGGCGCCGCGGCGTCGGCCGGGGGCGCCGGTGCGTCGGCCGGGGGCCTGGCGGCGTCGGCCGGGGACGCCGTGTCCTGCGGGGCCTCGGCCATCGGCACCTGCCCGGCGGGCGCCTCCACGCCGGGGACGGCCGGGGCCGGAACGGCCGCCTCGGGCGCCGTGGCGCCGGGAAGGGGGAGCGTGCTGCCCGGAAGGGCCACGACCGTGTCGCTGACCGAGGAGCCACTGCCGGCGGAGGCGCTGCTGCCAGGAGCCGGCGACGTCGTCTGCCACCAGACCGCACCGCTGGCGACCGCGGCGGCGACCGTCGCCGCGACACCCGCGCGCACCACGCCCCGGGCCGGACGTCGTCCGGCGGCGGGCGATGGGTGGGAGAGGGCAGCGCGGAGCGCGGTCACGGGGCCTCCTACAAGGCGGTGACGTGCGCGGCGGTGGCCGCGTACGAGGTGCCGGCGGAGAACCGGGTGCTTGCGACGGTACGGCCGATCGCGCCCTCCCGTGCGGCGCGGGCGGGATCGAGCAGGCGTGTCGTGACCGCTGTGGCCAGTGCGCCGACGTCGAAGGGCTGGACCGCCGTGCCGGCGCCGGCCAGCGAGGAGCCGATCCCCGCGACGTCGAAGCCGACCACGCTGCGCTCCGAGGCCATCGCCTCCATCGCCACCAGGGGCAGCCCGGCCTCCCAGCGGGAGGGCACCGCGACGACGTCGGCGGCGGCGTACCACTGCTCCAGCTGCTGGCCGGCCACGACGGTGACCGACCCGTCGGCGCGGGCGCGCAGCTGGGCCTCGTCCGGGCCGGAGCCGATCAGCACCAGGCGTGCGCCGGGGACGGCGGCGCGCACCGCGGGCCAGGCGTCGAGCAGCAGGTCCTGGCCCTTCTGGCGGGCCAGCCGGCCCACGCACACCACCGTGGGGGCACCCGGGTCGGGGAAGCCCAGCTCGGCACGGGCGGCCGCGCGGTCACCCGGGGTCCAGCGGGTGGGGTCGACGCCGTTGGGCACCACCACGGCGCGCCCGGCGATGCCAGCGGCGCGGCCGGTGGCCAGCTCGGCCTCGCTCACGTTCAGGGTCAGGTGCGTCCAGCGCTGGGCGGCGCGCTCCCACTTGCGGCAGGCGGCCTGCACCGGCCCGGTGACCGCCTCGAACGACCAGGCGTGCGGCTGGAAGACCGTCTGACGGGAGCCGCGCAGCGCCAGCCGGCCGGCCAGCCCGGCCTTGGAGCTGTGCAGGTGGACCAGCTCCGGGTCGGTGGCCCGGACCACGCGGCGCAGCGCCAGCGCCTCGGCCGGCACCGTGGGGCCCGGGGCGCGGGTGGCCCGCCACGGCACCAGCCGGGCGCCGGTCGCGCGGACCTGGTCGGCGAGCCAGCCCTGGGGCGGGCAGGCGACGGCGACGTCCCAGCCCCGCGCGCGCTGATCGGCCACCAGGCCGGCCACGACCCGGGCGACCCCGGCCTCCACGGGCTGGCTGACGTGCAGGACGCGGAAGGTGCTCCGTGGGGAGGTCGGGTCCACGCCGAGTGTGCCCAGAGCTGCGTTCACGCTGAGAGGATGACCCAGCTGCGTGCCCCGACGCCGCCCTGAGCTGCAATTATTGTGCGTGACAGATCTCACGACATGGCATGTGCGTGACGTACGGCCGGCGGTGCGGTGACCAGCCCTGCGCGTCATCACTCTGCGTGTGGGAGCCCCACGAGCGGTGTGTGTGATCGAGTGGCGCTGACGCTGCGACCGGTGTCCGTTGCTCCCGGTGTGTGCGCTCTCGCCGCGCACGCGGGCCGGAAGATCCGTACGTTTGCCCTGGTCGGTCGAACAGCGCGGTTGCCGGCAGTCAGCGCACGGGCTCGTAGCGCGTGCTTTCCCGACCTGCCTGGGGGCTACTCCGTGTCACTGCTGGACAGTGCAACCGAGGTGCACGCCTCACCCGCTCCGACGACGGGCGGGAACCGCCGCCGGTTCTCGGCGCCGCGGTTGCGGGGCGAGGGAACCGCCGCCCGCCGCGCCTGGCAGTCGACCTACGTCCGCCGCCTCGTCGCCGGTGACCTGGTGCTGGCCTTCGTCGCCGCCTGGTTCGGCCGGCTGCAGCCGGAGACCGGCCCGCTCGCCGACAACGGCACCCCCTGGACGCTGCTCGTCCTGCCCGTGGTCTGGGTGGCCGCGATGACGTTGGCCCGCACCTACGAGCAGCGCTTCCTCTGGGTCGGGCCCGAGGAGTTCCGCCGGGTCTTCTCCGCCGCGGTGCTGCTGCTGGCCGCCGTCGGCACCTTCTCCTGGGCCTTCAAGCTCGAGCTCGCCCGCAGCTTCGTCGTCGTCGCGCTGCCGCTGGCGACCGCGCTGACCCTGCTGCACCGCTACCTGGAGCGGGTCTGGGTGCACCGCCAGCGCGCGCACGGCCGCTACCAGCAGACCGCCATCCTGGTCGGGCACCGCAACGGCACCGCCGAGCTGCACGCCCAGCTCGAGCGGCAGGCCCGGCACGGCCTGCGGGTCATCGGCGTCTGCCTGCCCAGCGCCGGCCCCGACCGCGAGGTCTTCGACGGGCTCCCGGTGCTCGGCGACTTCTCCGAGATCGTCGACGTCGTGCGGGCCTACGAGGTCGACACCGTCGCCGTGCTGCCCTCCCCGGAGCTCGACGGCGCCGCGCTGCGCCGGCTGGGCTGGGAGCTGGAGACCACCGAGGCCGAGCTGCTGCTGGCCCCCGCCGTCACCGAGGTCGCCGGCCCGCGGGTGGGCATCCGGCCGGTCAACGGCCTCCCGCTGCTGCACCTGGAGCGGCCGGAGTTCCGGGGAATCCGCCGGGTCACCAAGGACGTGTTCGACCGCTCCATGGCCTTCCTCGCCATCGTCGTCCTGCTGCCGGTGCTGGTCGCGCTGGCCCTGGCGGTCAAGCTCACCAGCCGCGGGCCGGTGTTCTTCCGGCACGAGCGGATCGGCCGCGAGGGCACGCCGTTCCACGTCCTCAAGTTCCGCAGCATGGTCCCCGACGCGGACGCGAAGATGGCCGAGCTGATGGCGCAGAACGAGGGCAACGACGTCCAGTTCAAGATGAAGCGCGACCCGCGGGTCACCCCCATCGGCCGGGTCATGCGCCGCTACTCCCTCGACGAGCTGCCCCAGCTGTTCAACGTCCTCGGCGGCACCATGTCGCTGGTCGGGCCCCGGCCGCACGTCACCCGCGAGGTCGAGCAGTACGGCTACGACATGCGCCGCCGCCTGCTGGTGAAGCCCGGGATCACCGGGCTGTGGCAGGTCAGCGGCCGGTCCAACCTCTCCTGGGACGACTCGGTGCGCATCGACGTCCGGTACGTGGAGAACTGGTCGCTCACCTTCGACCTGATGATCCTGGGCAAGACCGTCGGCGCCGTCGTCCGCGGATCGGGTGCCTACTGACCCACCCGCCGGCGCCCGCGTCGTCCTGACCGGGCTGCTCCGCTGGGCGAGCGCGGCCCTGGTCGCCGCGGTGCTCACCGGCTTCGCGCTCCTGCTGGTCACCGGCCGCCACCGCAAGGAGGGGCCGGTGGTGCTGGCGCTCAGCACGAACCACGGGCTGCACGCCGGCGATCTCCTCGTGCTCGCCGGCTGGGCGGTGTCGCTGGTCGCCCTCCTCGTGGTCACCGTGCTGCCCGCCCACCGGCGGGTGACCCCGGACGCCGGCACGGTGGGGCCGGACCACCGTGCGGGCCGGGTCGGCTCGCCTCGTCGCGGAGCCGTCCTGCCGGGCGGGGCGCGGGCAGTCGGTCCGCGCGGACGTCACCCGCAGTAGCGTGCGGAGCCCCCGCCCACGGACCGGAAGGAGGACGGGGAGCCACCGGCCGCCGGCCCGGCTCGCCGACACCCCGCATGCTGTCGCTGCTCGCCGAGCAGCTCGAGGCCGCCCGCGAGCGCCTCGAGCCCGCTGTCTTCGACTACTACTCCGCCGGCTCCGGGCAGGAGGTGACCGTCGGGGAGGCCGAGGCGGCCTGGGGCGCCTTCCGGCTGCGCCCGCGGGTGCTGCACGACGTCTCGACCGTCGACCTCGGGGTCGAGCTGCTCGGCGCCACGGTGTCCTCGCCCTTCGTCGTCGCGCCGATGGCCTTCCACGCCCTGGCCCACCCCGACGGCGAGTGCGAGACCTTCGCCGGCGCCGGCAAGGCCGGTGCGCTCGGGATCCTCTCCACCCGGTCGTCCCGGCGGATCGAGGAGGTGGCCGCCTCGGCCACCGCGCCCTGGTGGTTCCAGGCCTACGGCATGCGCGACCGGGCCCTCACCCATGCGCTGGTGCGGCGGGCGGCCGACGCCGGCGCCGGCGCAGTCGTGCTCACCGTCGACACCCCCTACGTCGGGCGGAAGGGGAGGGTCAGCGGGGTCCGCATCTCGGTGCCGGACGACCACTTCCTGATCAACCTCGCCCAGCACCTGGTGCCGGGCACGGTGGCCCGGGAGGCGGCTGAGCAGGACCCGTCGATGACCCCGGCCGTGATCGCCGAGCTCGCCGAGGTCAGCGGCCTCCCCGTGCTGGTCAAGGGCGTGCTGCGCGGCGACGAGGCCGTGCGCTGCCTGGACGCCGGCGCCGCCGGGGTCGTCGTCTCCAACCACGGCGGGCGGCAGCTGGACCGGGCGGTGCCCAGCGCGCTCGCGCTGGCCGACGTCGTCACGGCGGTGGCCGGCCGCGCCCCGGTGCTGGTCGACGGCGGGGTCCGCACCGGCACGGACGCGCTGCTGGCGCTCGCCCTCGGCGCCGACGCGGTGCTCGTCGGCCGCCCCGTGCTGTGGGCGCTGGCCGCCGGGGGAGCCGACGCGGTCGCCGCCGCGCTGGAGGCGCTCGCGGCCGACCTGCGCCACGTCCTGGCCGTCGCGGGCGCCGCGCGGATCGCCGACCTCGACGCCAGCATGGTGACGCACGTGTGAGGTCCCCTGCACCGGCGGTCACCAACGCTCGAAGCGACGGAGAAGCGACGTCACCCGATCGCGGACCCCGTACTTCCCAGTCGTCGGAGCCGGACTCTAGGTTCCACCGTCGACACACACCTCGAGGAGGTCAGATGAGCGAGTACCCGGACGTGACGCCGGCCGACATCCCGGTCGTGATCCTGTGCGGCGGGATGGGCACCCGGCTCCGGGAGGCCAGCGAGCAGCTGCCCAAGGGCCTGGTGGACATCGGTGGGCGGCCGGTGCTGTGGCACATCATGAAGACCTACAGCCACTTCGGCTTCCGGCGCTTCGTGCTCTGCCTGGGCTACAAGGGCGACATGATCAAGGAGTACTTCGTCGACCACCGGGCGCGGATGAACGACTTCACGCTCCGGATGCGCGGGGACCACGAGCTGGAGTTCCACACGAACGTGGCCGAGGAGGACTGGGAGATCACCTTCGCCGAGACCGGTCTCACCACCGCCACCGGCGCGCGCATCGCCCGGGTGGGCAAGTACCTGGACTCCCCCCGGTTCGCGCTGACCTACGGCGACGGCATCGGCGCGGTCGACCTGGCGGCAACGCTGGCCGCGCACACCGCCTCGGGCAAGCTGGGCACCCTCACCGGCGTGCACCCGGCCGGCCGCTACGGCGAGATGGTGCTCGAGGGCGACGCGGTCACCGCGTTCAACGAGAAGCAGTCGCAGACCGGCTACGTCAACGGTGGCTTCTTCTTCTTCGAGCGGGAGTTCGTCGACCGCTACCTGGACGCCGACGCCGTCGAGGAGATGCTCGAGCACGCGCCGCTGCAGAAGCTCGCCCGCGACGGCGAGCTGGGCGTGCACCGGCACGAGGGCTTCTGGATGGGCATGGACACCTTCCGCGACTGGAAGGAGCTCAACAGCCTCTGGGACGCCGGCCAGGCGGAGTGGAAGGTCTGGGCCGACTGAGCCCTGCGGCGGCGCAGCCACGGTGCTGCGTCGCCGACTCGGCCGGTGGGGTCCGACTGCAGCACCAGCGCAGGGCAGGAGAGCGCCCCGGTGTGCGGGCTGGGGCACTCGACGGGGACGACCTCCGCCGGGCACTCCCCGTAGGCGCTGCGGGCGCACACGGTCAGTGATCCGCTACGGAGCGTCACTGACGATGGTGACACGCCCACCGTCTCCCTGTCACGTGCCGCCAACCGATCGGGTGATCGTCACCCTCCGTCATCCGAAAGGTGGAGCTGCGCGGTAGCGTCAGCCACCCAGCGGAGGACGACGTGAGGACGAACGTGCGCGTACTGGTCACCGGCACCGAGGGGTACCTCGGCTGTCTCACCGCACAGGAGCTGCTCCGGGCAGGCCACGACGTGGTCGGGGTCGACACCGGTTACTACAAGCACGGCTGGCTCTACCCCGGCCTGGACCGCGTGCCCGAGACCCTGGCGCTGGACATCCGCCGGCTCGGCCGCGAGCACCTCGACGGCGTCGACGCGATCGTGCACATGGCGGAGCTGTCCAACGACCCGATCGGCGACCTGATCGGCGACATCACCTACGACATCAACCACCGCGGGTCGGTGCACCTGGCCGAGCAGGCGAAGGCCGCCGGGGTGTCCCGGTTCGTCTACATGAGCTCCTGCAGCGTGTACGGCGTGGCCGAGGGGGTCGTCGACGAGAGCAGCGAGGTCTCCCCGCAGACGTCCTACGCCCGCTGCAAGGCGCTGGTGGAGCGGGACGTCTCGGCGATGGCCTCCGACGACTTCTCCCCGACGTTCCTGCGCAACGCGACCGCGTTCGGCGCCAGCCCGCGGATGCGCTTCGACATCGTGCTCAACAACCTCTCCGGCCTGGCCTGGACGACGGGCAAGATCGCGATGACCAGCGACGGCTCCCCCTGGCGGCCGCTGGTGCACGCCCTCGACATCGCCAAGGCCATCCGGATGAGCCTGGAGAGCCCCCGCGAGCGGGTCCACGGCGCGATCTTCAACGTGGGCAGCGAGGCCAACAACTACCGCGTGCGGGACATCGCCGAGATCGTCGCCGCCGAGTTCCCCGGCTGCGAGCTGACCTTCGGCGACCCGAGCGCGGACAACCGCAGCTACCGGGTGGCCTTCGACAAGATCCGCGAGGTCCTCCCCGGCTACGACACCGACTGGGACGCCAAGGCCGGCGCCGCCCAGCTGCACAAGGTGTTCCGGTCGATCGACATGGACGAGGCCACCTTCACCGGCCGCGGGCACACCCGGCTCAAGCAGATCGAGTACCTGATGCGGACCAAGCAGGTCGACGACGAGCTCTACTGGACGGCGCCGTGAAGTACACCCCGCAGGCCGTCGACGGGGTGTTCCTCGTCGACATGGAGCCGCACAGCGACGACCGCGGGTTCTTCTCCCGCTCGTTCGACACCACCGAGTTCGAGCAGCACGGCATGCGGCCCGAGGTGGCCCAGTGCAACGTGTCGTTCAACCACCGGGCGGGCACGCTGCGCGGCCTGCACCTGTCCCTGCCCGGGCACCCGGAGGCGAAGTTCATCCGCTGCACCCGCGGGGCGATCGTCGACGTCGCCGTCGACGTGCGGCCGGACTCCCCGACGTACCTGCAGCACGTGGCCGTCGAGCTGACCGCCGACAACCGGTCGGCGCTCTACCTGCCCCCGCACCTGGCGCACGCCTACCAGACGCTGACCGACGACACCGAGGTGCTGTACATGGTGAGCGTCCCGTACGCCCCCGGCGCCGAGATGGGCTTCCGGTACGACGACCCGGCCTTCGGCGTCTCCTGGCCGCTGCCGGTCTCGGTGATCTCGGACAAGGACGCCTCATGGGCGCCCTTCGACGCCGAGGCCAACGCCGAGCGCTTCGCGGCGGGGGTGCCGTCGTGATCGTGGTCGACTCGCTGCTCGCGCAGCGGCAGACCGAGGGCCGTCCGGTCGGGCTCGGCCTGGTCGGCGCCGGGTTCATGGCCCGGGGCCTGATCAACCAGGTGCTCAACAGCACCCCGGGGATGCAGCTGGTCGCGGTCGCCAACCGGACCCCGGCCAAGGCCCACGAGGCCGTCATCACCGCCGGGGGGTCGCCCGCCGCCGCGGAGAGCGCCGCCGACATCGACCGGCTGGCCGCTGCCGGTCAGGTCGCGGTCACCGACGACGTCACCCTGCTCACCGCGAGCGACCGGGTGGACGTCGTCGTCGACGCGACCGGCGCGGTCGCCTTCGGCGCGGAGCTCGCGCTGTCCTGCTTCGCCGGCGGCAAGCACCTGGTGCTGCTCAACGCCGAGGTCGACGCGACGCTCGGGCCGCTGCTCGCGACCAAGGCCGACGCGGCCGGTGTCGTCTACACCGGGGCCGACGGCGACCAGCCGGCCGTGCAGATGAACCTGATCCGGTTCGTCCGGCAGATCGGCCTGCGCCCGCTGGTGGCCGGCAACATCAAGGGCCTGCAGGACCCGTACCGCAACCCCACCACCCAGGAGGGGTTCGCCCAGCGCTGGGGCCAGGACCCCTGGATGGTCACCAGCTTCGCCGACGGCACCAAGGTCAGCGTCGAGGAGGCCCTGGTCGCCAACGCCGCCGGGTTCAGCGTGCACCGGCGCGGGATGCTCGGGCGCGACCACCGCGGCCACGTCGACGAGCTCACCGGCATGTACGACGTCGAGGAGCTGCGGGCCCTCGGTGGCGCCGTCGACTACGTGGTCGGCTCGCAGCCCGGCCCGGGCATCTACGTCCTCGGCGAGCACGACGACCCCAAGCAGCGGCACTACCTGGAGCTCTACAAGCTGGGCACCGGGCCGCTGTACAGCTTCTACACGCCCTACCACCTCTGCCACTTCGAGGTGCCGATCACCGTGGCCCGGGCGGCGCTGCTCGGCGACCCGGCGATCCGCCCGGCCGGCGCCCCGCAGGTCGACGTCGTCACCGTCGCGAAGACCGACCTCGCCGCGGGCACCGAGCTGGACCGGTCCGGTGGCTACCACTACTACGGCGAGGCCGAGCGGTCCGACGTCACCCACGCCGACCGGCTGCTGCCGCTCGGCGTGGCCGAGGGCGCCCGGCTGCTGCGGGACGTCCGCAAGGACGAGGTCATCGGCTACGCCGACGTGGAGCTGCCCACCGGCCGGCTGGTCGACCGGCTGCGGGCCGAGCAGGACGAGATGTTCTTCGGCAGCGCCGCGGCCACCGCCGGGCGGCCGGCCGCGGCCGGCCCCAGCTGACGGCGCCGGGCGGGGGCCGCCGGCCCCCGCCCGGCGGCCCCGGCGCGCTCCCGCCCCGGCGGCGCCGCGCCCCGGTG
>NZ_JBJHAH010000026.1:0-61551 GCF_054050915.1 Modestobacter sp. SYSU DS0875
CCCCCCCCCCCCCCCCCCCCCCCCCCCCCCCCCCCCCCCCCCCCCCCCCCCCCCCCCCCCCCCCCCCCCCCCCCCCCCCCCCCCCCCCCCCCCCCCCCCCCCCCCCCCCCCCCCCCCCCACGACTGTCGGTGGGGTACGGATGGCCCGGCTCCGCTCGTGGTCCGCTCACTCCTGGTGGGCAGACCACGACTGCCGAGGGGGCGGCGCAGCCGGTCCGGCGGCGCAGGTGCCGGGGTGCTCGCGATCCCCGCCCGATCGGTGCCGCAGGCGCGTGCACCCGGGCGCACCCGATAACGTCGACGCCCGTGCCCGACCTCACCCTCCCCGCCGGACTGACCGCCCGCCCGATCCGGCCCGACGACGTCGGCGCCGTGGCGGCGCTGCTCGGAGCAGCCGAGGAGGTGGACGACACCGGCGTGCACGAGTCGCCGGAGGACCTCGCCGGCGCCTGGCTCAACGAGCTGGTCGACCTGGCGCACGACACCCGGCTGGTGACCACGACGGACGGCGCCGTCGTCGGGTACGCGACCGCGATCGCCCCGCCCACGTTCCGGGACGCCTACGGGGTGCACCTGCAGGGGCGGGTGCACCCGGAGTGGCGGGGCCGCGGCATCGGGCGGGCACTGCTGGCCTGGCAGCTGGCGCGGGGCGAGCAGCTGCACGCGCAGCGGCACCCGCAGGCGCCGGCCCGGCTGACCGCGACCGTGTACACGACCATGCCCTCCCTGGAGGCGCTGCTCCGCCGGGCCGGGCTGGTGCAGGTGCGCTGGTTCTTCCACATGGAGCGCCCGCTCACCGACCTGCCGCCGCGGCGCCGGCTCGACGGTGTCGACCTGGTGCCCTTCACCTGGGACCGCGACGAGCAGGTGCGGCTGGCGCACAACGCCGCCTTCACCGAGCACTACGGCTCCAGCGAACGGGACGTCGCCTCCTGGCAGGTGATGTTCACCGGGCAGCGGAACTTCCGTCCCGACCTGTCGCTGCTGGCCGTGGAGAACGGCGAGGTGCTCGGCTACGCGCTGGCCTACGTCTCCGAGGCGACCGCCGCGGCCACCGGTTCCCGGGAGAGCTACTTCGGTCAGATCGGGGTGGTCCCGTCGGCCCGGGGCCGGGGGATCTCCAAGGCGGTGATCATCGAGGCGCTGCACATCGCCGCGGCGCGGGACTGCCGGACCGCCGGGCTGGAGGTCGACAGCGAGAACGTGACCGGCGCGCTCGGGGTCTACGAGAGCCTGGGGTTCACCACCGCCCGCACGCAGGTCTCCTGGTCGCGGCTGCTCGAGCCGGTCGCCGGGGCCTGAACGGCGTACCGTCGGGGTGATGCGGACCTCGCTGCGCGTCCTCGCGGCCACCGGCCTGACGGTCGGCGCTGCGCTGGTGGCGCCCACCGCGGCGGCCGCCGCCGAGCGCCCGGACCGCGGTGACCCCGTCGGCTACGACGTCTCCTACCCCCAGTGCCGGTCGGAGCTGCCCGACGACGCCGCGTTCGCCGTCGTCGGGGTCAACGGCGGGCTGGCGACCACACCGAACAGGTGCCTGCCCGAGCAGTGGGCCTGGGCGACCGGGGCCAGCGGGGAGGTGCCCGGGCAGCCGCCGGTGCAGTTCTACGTGAACACCGCCAACCCCGGCCAGGTGCGTGACCAGGTGACCACCTGGCCCGAGCTGGGCAGCAACCGCTACGGCGTCTGCGACGGCGGGAACAGCGCCGCCTGCTCCTACGAGTACGGCGTCGCCCGGGCCGCGGGCGACGTGCGGATCGTGCTCGCCGCGGCGCGGGAGCTGGCCGCGGAGCTGGACGACGACGTCCCGGCCGACATCGCCGCCGTGCGGGACGTGGCCGACCTGGCCGGGTACCGCTGGTGGCTCGACGTCGAGACGATGAACACCTGGCAGGCCGGCGGCGCCGATGCGAAGCGGAACAACCGGGCCACGCTGGAGGGCATGGCCGACCACCTCACCGCGCTGGGCGGTGAGGTGGGCGTGTACTCGACCGGCTACCAGTGGCGGCAGATCGCCGGCTCGGTGCCGACGGGGAGCAGCCTGACCGGCCTGGACAGCTGGCTGGCCGGCGCCGACGACCGCGCCGACGCCGCGCGGATGTGCCGGTCGGCCCCGCTCGTCGACGGCGGTGAGGTGACGATGGTCCAGTACGTCGTCGGCCGGCTGGACCACAACCGGGCCTGCACCCCCGCCGGGGACTGAGCCGGCGTCGCCGGGTGTTCATCACCCGGACGGGCGCCCGGGGGTGCGGCGCCCGCCCCGGGCGTGTCACGATGGACGACGGCCCGCTGATCCACGCCGGCCCTGTGGGACCTCCGGGAGGTGACTGGTCGTGCGCACCGAACCCCCCAGTTGCAGTCCCGAGGTCCCCACCTGCTGATCCGCCCGGTCACCGTTCGACCCGGCGGCCGTGCGGCGGGGACCTCCTCGGCGTCCTGATCCAGCAGCCCTCGGGAGTCCCTCGTGACCGACCGTCGCCGTGCCACCACCCGCAGCGCGCCCCGCGCTGCGCTGTCCACCCTGACCCGCCGCGCCCGCCCGCTGCTCGTCGTCCCGCCGCAGGACCCGCCCCCGGGCCCGGTCGCGAACGGGGCCACGCCGTCCGGCCCGTCGCGGATCATCGACAACGCCGTCTACTCGGGCGGACGGCGGATCGCCACCCCCGACACCGCGGAGGAGAGCCACGAGTGGCTCACCGAGGGCTTCGACGACCGCATGGTCTGGCTCGGGCTCTACCGCCCGCAGCCGGCCGAGCTGGGCGAGCTCGCCGAGCAGTACGGCCTGCCGGACCTGGCCGTCGAGGACGCGATCCAGGCCCACCAGCGGCCCAAGTTCGAGCGCTACGGCGACACGCTGTTCGTCGTCCTCAAGGCCGCCCGGTACGTCGACGCCACCGAGGAGGTGGAGTTCGGCGAGCTGCACCTGTTCCTCGGCAAGGACTTCGTGGTCACCGTCCGGCACAGCGAGTCCCCCGACCTGACCCGGGTGCGGCGGCGGCTGGAGAGCACCCCGGAGCTGCTGGCCCGGGGGAGCGAGGCGGTGCTCTACGCGATCCTGGACGCCGTCGTCGACGGGTACGCGCCGGTGGTCACCGGGCTGGAGAACGACATCGACGAGATCGAGGCCGAGGTGTTCCGCGGCGACCCGCAGGTGTCCCGGCGCATCTACGAGCTGTCCCAGGAGGTCGTGGACTTCCAGCGGGCCTGCCAGCCGCTGACCGGCATCCTCGCCGCGATCACCGCCGGGTTCGAGAAGTACGGCGTCGACGAGGAGCTGCGCAGCTACCTGCGCGACGTCGCCGACCACGTCACCCAGGTCAACGAGCGGATCGAGGGCTTCCGGCTGCAGCTGCGCGACATCCTCACCGTGAACGCCACGCTGGTCGCGCAGCGGCAGAACGACGAGATCCGCGAGCTGACCGTGACCAGCATCGCCCAGGGCGAGGAGGTCAAGAAGATCTCCGCCTGGGCGGCGATCCTGTTCGCGCCCAGTCTGGTGGGGGGCGTCTACGGGATGAACTTCGACAACATGCCCGAGCTCGAGTGGTACTACGGCTACCCGTTCGCGCTGGTGCTGATGTTCATGGTCAGCCTCACGCTGTACCTGGTCTTCAAGCGCCGCGACTGGATCTGAGGTGGCCGACCGGCTGGAGGCCGCTCCGCCGGAGCGGCTGGCGACCGACGGCGTCGTCCTGCGGGCGATGACGGTGGCGGACTGGCCGCTGGAGCAGGCGCTGTCCCGCGACCCCGAGGTCATCCGGTGGACCACCCACCCGCCGCACCTGGACGAGGCGACCGCGCGGCAGCGGATGGCGGACGTGGTCGACCGGGCCCGCCGGCGGCTCGGCCAGCGCTACGCGGTGTGCCCCGTCGAGGACGGGGCCGAGCGCCAGGCGGTCGGGATGGCGGCCCTCACCGTGGAGCGCTCGCCCGAGCCGTCGGTCGGGTACGCGCTGCTGCCGGCCGGTCGCGGGCGCGGGCTGGCCGTCGCATCGGTCCGACTGATGACCGACTGGCTGCTGTCGGTGGGTCACCCGTGCGTCCAGCTGGGGATGCTGCCGGACAACGAGGCCAGCGTCGCCGTCGCCGCCCGGGCCGGCTACCGCGACCGGGGGATCGAGTCCGTGTCGCGGCCGGACGGGTCGGTGGGCCGGGTGCGCTGGTGGGAGCGCCGGGCCTGACCTCCCGCGGCGGATCGGGACGGCGGGGAACACGGGCGGCCCGGCAGCCGTTACCCTGGTTGCACAACTACACAGGGGGGCGATTGGTCTCGACTGCGGTCGTTTGACCAGGGGAAGCGAGCCGAGGAAGGCAACGATGATCTCGTTAACCATCCGTTGCAAAAAACACAAGCGCCGATTCCAATCAGCGCGACTTCGCTCTCGCTGCCTGACGGCAGCTAGGCGAGTCTGTCAGCCCGGGTTCGTCATCGGCCCGGATCCTGGCATCAGCTAGATGACTCACCGCACGCACCGGTCGCGGGTGCGTGCGGGACACCACACAGCGACTGGGCCCGTCATCCTGACTCGTTCGTGAGATCAGGAGGGCCGAGCAGAGGCAGAGCGAACTGCGCTCGGAGAAGCCCTGGTGATGCGTCGCAGGACGCGGGTTCGATTCCCGCCGCCTCCACCCCTCATGTCGACGAACCGCCCCGGACCCCAGAGGTCCGGGGCGGTTCGTCGTCTGCGGTGGGTCCGCGGCAGCCGACGGGCCCGGGCCCTGGCATCCTCTCCCCATCGGCGGGACGCCGACCGCTGCGCTCCGTGCAGGCCGGCTCGGCGGACCAGGACACAGGAGGTCGGATGAGCACCGCGGGGCGGGCCACGGAACAGGCCGAGGTGGAGCGCCGGCGTGGCGGGTTCAGCTCCCGGCGCGTGTTCATCCTGGCGGCGATCGGGTCGGCCGTCGGGCTCGGCAACATCTGGCGGTTCCCCTACGTCGCCTACGAGAACGGCGGCGGCGCCTTCCTGCTGCCCTACCTGGTGGCCCTGCTGACCGCCGGCATCCCCTTCCTGCTGCTGGACTACGCGATGGGGCACCGCCACCGCGGCTCCGCGCCGCTGTCCTTCGCCCGGCTGCGCCGCGGCACCGAGGGGCTCGGCTGGTGGCAGGTGGGCATCTGCTTCCTCATCGCGATCTACTACGCCGCGGTGCTGGCCTGGGCGCTGCGCTACACCTTCTTCTCGCTCGACCAGGCCTGGGGCGCCGACCCGGACGGCTTCTTCTTCGGTGAGTTCCTCCAGGCCGGTGCCCCCGGGGTCACCGCCGACGTGGTGCCCGGCGTGCTGGTGCCTCTCGCGCTGGTCTGGCTGGCCGTCCTGGTGATCATGGGGCTCGGCGTGCAGCGGGGCATCGGGGCCGTCTCGCTGGTCTTCATCCCGGTGCTGGTGCTCGCCTTCGTCGCCCTCGTCGTCCAGGCGCTGCTGCTGCCGGGCGCCGGGGAGGGCCTCGACGCGCTGTTCACCCCCGACTGGTCGGCGCTCACCTCGGCCTCGGTCTGGGCCGCCGCGTTCGGGCAGATCTTCTTCTCGCTGTCGGTCGGCTTCGGCATCATGATCACCTACGCGTCCTACGTCCGTCGCCGCGAGGACATGGTCGGCTCCGGCCTGGTCGTGGGCTTCTCGAACTCCAGCTTCGAGCTGCTCGCCGGCATCGGCGTCTTCGCCGCCCTCGGTTTCATGGCGCAGGCCAACGGGGCTGCGGTCGACGAGGTCGCCAGCGGTGGGATCGGCCTGGCCTTCGTCGCCTTCCCGACGATCATCAGCGAGGCCCCGGCCGGCGCCCTCCTCGGCGTCCTGTTCTTCGGGGCGCTGGTGCTCGCCGGCATCACCTCGCTGATCAGCGTGATCGAGGTGGTGATCTCGGCCGTCCGCGACAAGTTCGACACCAGCCGCCTGACCGCGACCCTCGCGGTGGGCGTTCCCGCCGCGGTGCTGAGCCTGGTGCTGTTCAGCACGACGAGCGGGGTCTACGTGCTCGACATCGTGGACCACTTCGTCAACCAGTACGGCATCCTCGTCGTCGCCCTGGTCAGCATGCTGGTCCTCGCCTGGGTGGTCCGGGCCCTGCCCGTCCTCGGCGACCACCTCAACGTCCACGGCCGTCCCCGTGTCGGCACCGGCTGGCGGGTGCTGACGAGCATCGTCGCCCCGGTCGGCCTGGCCATCGTGCTCGTCTTCGCCCTGCGGGACGACCTCACCGCCCCCTACGAGGGCTACCCGACCTGGATGCTGCTGGTCCTCGGCTGGCTGCTGGTCGTGGCGCTGCCGCTGGTCGGCTTCCTGCTCGCCCGGGGGAAGTGGCGCCCGGGCACCCACCTGGACGGGCCACCGCCGGGCTCCGACCCGGCGGCGCCGCTGGACACGACGACCCCCAGCACGACGGACCCGGGCCGCCCGGCGACCGGCCACCACGAGGGAGGGCCCCGATGAGCACGGACGCGATCGTGATGATGGTGGTGGCGATGGTGGTCATCTGGGGCGGCCTCGCCCTGGCCGTCGTGAGCCTGCTGCGCCACGGCGCCGTCGAGGACCGCTCGGAGAACCTGCACCGCGACTCCTGACGCGGCACTCCTGCGCCGGGTCTCCTGCGCCGGGTCTCCTGACCCGGGCGGACGACGGACGCGGCCCGCGGTCGTCCGTCCGCCACGCACCGTCACCGGCTCCCGGGGAGGAGTCCGTCCACGGCCAGCGCGGTCCCCGGTGGGCGCGTGGGCGTTGTAGCTGGTTAAGCTGCCGCTCCCTCGATCAACGGCTGATGTTCGCTTGCTGTTCACTCATGGTCCCCCGTGCGGTGCCGGCGTCCGTCAGCACCGGGAGTGACGATGTTGACCAGCCTCAGCAGCCCAGCGCACAGGTCCGCGACGGCCCGGCGACCCGGGCACGCGACCGTGGCCGCGATCGACCGGGACGCCGTCGACGACGGGTTGCCCCGTTCCCTCGTGCGCGCCGTCGGCTGGATCCCCGTGGCCGGGGTCGCCGTCGCCGTGCTCCTCCTCGCGGTCGCCCGCCCGCTCTACTACACGGTGCTCCGCGAGGACAACGTCGTGGAGTGGCTGCAGTTCGCGGTCTGCCTGCTCGCCGCGGTCCTCGCTGCCGCGGCGGCCGCGCGCCTGGCCGGCCGGCGGGAGCTGCTGCCGGCCGCGCTGCTGATCGCCGTGGCACTGGGCGCCTTCGTGCTGGCCGGGGAGGAGATCTCCTGGGGGCAGCGGGTGTTCGCCTTCGACACCCCGGGGGAGCTGGCCGCGGTGAACCAGCAGGCGGAGGTGAACGTCCACAACGTGCGGGTCGCCGGGGAGTTCAGCCTCCAGGCCGTCTTCAAGGCCGTGTCCTGGCTCATGGGCGTCGGAGGGCTGGCGCTGGCCCTGCTGGTGCGCGGGCCCCGGCCGGTGCTGCACGGGCCGTTCTGGACCCGGGTGACCCCGCCGCTGTGCGCCGTCCCCGGCTTCCTCGGCATGGCGCTGTACTGGCCGGTCGCGCTGGGGCTCCCCGTGCTGCCGCCGCTGACCCGGTTCCAGGAGTGGGTCGAGTTCGGGTTGCACCTGTCGATCGCCGTCACCGTGCTGTGCATCCACCTGCGGTCGGCCGACCGTGCGCCGGCGTCCACCACCACGCGGCGGGCCTGGACGCTGCCGGTGGTGACGCTCGCCGTCGTCGTCGTCCTGACGCTCGTCTTCGCGGCGCTGACCGCCCACCACGGCATCGTGCCGATCAACGCGCGGACGTGAGCGCGACGCACGCACGGCCCCGGTGCGTGCGAGCGCGTCCCGCCCGGGTAGGACGTGCGGCATGGAGTTCCGACACCTGGGCCGCAGCGGCCTGAAGATCAGCGAGATCACCTACGGCAACTGGATCACCCACGGCGGTCAGGTGGAGGCCGACGCCGCCCACGCGTGCGTGCGCGCCGCCCTGGACGCCGGCATCACCACCTTCGACACCGCCGACGTCTACGCGGGGGGCCGGGCGGAGGAGGTGCTGGGCGCCGCGCTCGCCGGTGAGCGGCGCAGCGGCATCGAGATCTTCAGCAAGGTCTACTGGCCGACGGGGGAGGGCGTGAACGACCGCGGCCTCTCGCGCAAGCACGTGCTGGAGTCGATCGACGGCTCGCTGCGCCGGCTGGGCACCGACTACCTCGACCTCTACCAGGCTCACCGCTACGACCACGAGACCCCGCTCGAGGAGACGATGCAGGCGTTCGCCGACGTCGTCCGCAGCGGCAAGGCGCTGTACATCGGCGTCTCCGAGTGGCGGGCCGACCAGATCCGCGCGGCCAAGGCCCTCGCCGACGAGCTGCGCATCCCGCTGGTGTCCAACCAGCCGCAGTACTCGGCGCTGTACCGCGTGCCCGAGGCCGAGGTGATGCCCGCCTGCCGCGAGCTGGGGATCAGCCAGATCGTCTTCTCGCCGATCGGGCAGGGCATCCTCACCGGCAAGTACCAGCCGGGTCAGCCGCCGCCGGCCGGGTCGCGGGCCACCGACGAGAAGGGTGGCGGCGCCACCTTCATCTCGCGGTGGATGAACGACGACGTCCTCACCCGGGTGCAGGAGCTCAAGCCGATCGCCGACGACCTGGGGCTGTCGATGGCCGCCCTCGCGGTGGCCTGGGTGCTGTCGGAGGAGAACGTGGCCGCGGCGATCATCGGCGCCAGCCGCCCCGAGCAGGTCACCGACAACGTCAAGGCCGCCGGCGTCCGGCTCGAGGCCGACGTCAAGGCCCGCATCGACGAGGTGCTGGCGCCGGTGGCCATCACCGACCCGGCGCTCACCCAGAGCCCCAACCCCCGGCCCTGACGTCCCGTCCCCGCCCCGGGGCCGATCCGGCTCCGGGGCGGGGAACCGCTCAGCCGCCGACGGCGGCGCAGGCGAGGGCCTCGGTGTCCTCGCCGTCGGCGCCGACGGCGTGCACCAGCACCGCCGTCCCGTCGTCGGCCAGCAGGGTGTCCAGATCGACCTCCGGCACCACAGCGCTCAGCTGACCGGCGCCGTCCTCGCCGACGACGAGCTGTGAGAGCTCGATGCCGGGCAGTGCCGGGCCGACGCCGGTCCAGTCGCCCACGCCGGTGGGGTCGCCGGAGGTGGCTGGCGCGTCGCAGTCGGCGGTCTCGTGCAGCGACACCGGGTGCTCACCCGCGGGCAGGCCGGTGGCCTCCACCAGCACCTCCATGCCGGTCTCCGCGTCGGTGAACGTCACCTGGCCGGCGCTGCCCCCCTCCGGGTCGACCAGGTAGGCGCTCTCCTCGACCGGGACCGTCGGGGTGTTCTCCAGCTCGGTGGCGTCCTCGGGGGAGAAGTCGCCGCCCACTCCGGTCTGGCTGCTGTCGTCACCGCAGGCGGCGAGCAGCAGGACGGCGGTGGCGACCGGGACGAGGTAGCTGCGCGGCACGGGGGGCTCCTCAGGGGTGCGGTGAGCGGGCGCTGTCCGGGGTGCCCCGAACCGCGCACCGAGGCACCCGCCGGCCGACGTTCGTCACCGGATCGTCACCGGCCGCCCGGCTCAGTGCGGTCGCTGCTGCGGCTGCGGCAACGTCGCCGGGCCGTGGCCGTGGCCGTGGCCGTGGCCGTGCGCCGGCCGGTGACCGGCGATCCGGCCGTGCTGGCCCGCCTGGTGTGCGGCGCGCTGCGCCGGGGTGATCCGGGGCAGCTCGCTGGTCAGCCACCGCACCGGACGTCGCTGCGCCGGCCGGCGCGCGGCCAGGAAGTCCAGCGCGATCGCCGCCGTCCACGACTGGTCCCGGCTGCCCAGCGTCTCGCCGGTGACCGGCTCGTAGTACTCCGCGAAGTCGCAGTCGATGAGCTGGGACAACCCGGCCAGCCGCAGCTGGTTGGCCGCCTCCTGCTCTCCGGAGCGGTTCAGCGCCCAGGCCATCAGCCAGTTCAGCACCGGCCACTGCGGACCGCGCCAGTAGGTGCGCTCGCGGAAGTCGGCCGACGCGGGGGACACGGAGGGCACCACCGGCCAGCGCAGACGGGAGTGCCCGCACCACCGCGGCCCCAGCAGCAGGTCGCGCTGCCGGCGGGTGACCCCCTCGTCGCCGCCGCAGAGCAGCGGGGCGAACCCGGCTGCGCTCTCGACCTGCAGCCAGTGGCCGGTGCGCAGGTCGAGGTCGCGGGCCAGCCCGGTGTCCGGGTCCACCGACCGCAGCACCCCGGTGCGGAACCGCCGGGCGATCGCCCGGGACTGCTCGACGCCGCCGGCCGAGCCGCCGCCGATCCCCAGCTCCTCGCCCATGTCGGCGAGCAGGTCGCTGGCGGCGGCCAGCAGCGCCGACACCAGCACGTCGCCGACGACGAAGTCCCCGGTCGCCCGGTAGGCGGTGTCGTCGTAGCGGGTGCGGACCTTCTGCTCCAGCAGCCAGAGGTAGCGGGCGTACTCGGCGTCCGAGGGGCGCTGCGAGGGGTCGGCGACGTGGGCGAGGTCGGCGCGCACGAACGGCGGCATGTCCGGCTGCGGGTGCACGTTGGCGTAGGGCACGTCCCAGCGCGGCGAGTCGTCCATCCCCGACTCCCAGCCGTGGTGGATCTCCACCAGCCCGTAGCTGTAGGGGTCGCGGGCGGTGGCCAGGTACTGGTGCCAGGCCAGCCACTGGTCGAAGGTCTCCCGGACGAAGTCCTCGGCCAGCTGCTGGTCGGTGCCACCGCGGCGCCGGGCGTCGTGCAGGATCCGGGACAGCGCGATGACGTGGATCGGCGGCTGGCAGATGCCCGAGGTCAGCACGGTGGCCGGGCGAGCGGCGGCCACCTGGGTGCGCCAGCGCTCGGGACCGGGGAAGTAGTCGCTGGGCTGGTGGAACAGGATGTGCGGGATCATGCCGGTCGCCCACTGGCCCGAGAGCAGGCTGCGCAGCTCGTCCAGCGCCCGGGGCACCGACACGGTGGCGATGCCCAGCGCCACGAACCCGGCGTCCCAGCTCCACATGTGCGGGTAGAGGGTGGGGGAGGCGACGGTGAACCGGCCACGGTCGTTGGCCCGGAGCACGTAGCCGGCCCGGCCCGCCATCAGGCCGACCTCCACCGCACTGGGCTGCGACACGGTCATCTGCGGTCCCACTCCTCTCGCCGGTCGGTGCGATCCTCCCCCGCCGGGGCGAGGGTCGCGCCGCTGTTCACGCAGAAGTCACGAACGAGTCGTTGACCGCTCCGCCCGGGGCGCCACGCCCCGGTTCCCCCACCAGGGTGCCTGGGCCAGCGCGTACACGAGCACCCCGGCCGCCAGGAGCACCCCGGCCAGCAGCCAGGTGCGCGTCTCCTGCTGCCAGAGCAGCAGCACGCACGAGGCGATCGCCAGCACCGGGAGCACCGCCGGCGCGCGGTAGTGCGGCTCGTCGACCCGGTCGCGGCGCAGCACCAGCACCGCCGTGTTGGTGCTGAGGAACACCAGCAGGAGCAGCAGGACGACGGTGTTGGCCAGCGCACCCAGGTCGCCCACGAGCGTCAGCCCCATCGCCACCGCGGTGGTGACCACGATCGCCACCCAGGGCGTGCGGCGGCCGGGCAGCACTCGGCCCAGCGCCGCCGGCAGCAGCCGCTGCTGGGACAGTCCGTAGACCATCCGGCTGGCCATGATCATCGTCAGCAGGGCGCCGTTGGCGACGGCGATCAGGGCGATCGCGCTGAACAGCTCGTCCGGAACGCCGAAACCGGTGGCGCGCACGACCTCCAGCAGCGGGCCGGACGACCCGGCCAGCTCGTCGGCCGGCAGCACCACCGAGGCGGCCAGGCCGACCAGCACGTACACGACGCCGGCGGTCACCAGCGCGCCGAACAGCGCCCGCGGGTACACCCGGCGCACGTCGCGCACCTCCTCGGCCACGTTGGCCGAGGTCTCGAAGCCGACGAAGGAGTAGTAGGCCAGGAGCGCCGCGGCCAGCACCGCGGTGCCGGCGGAGACGCCCTCGGGGAACTCGACGACCCGGGCCGCGTCGCCGTCGCCGCGGCCGAACACGATCGCGCCGAGGACGACGACCAGCAGCAGGCCGGACACCTCGACGACCGTCATCACCACGTTGGCGCGGACCGACTCCTTGATGCCCCTGGCGTTGACCAGCGCGACCAGCAGCAGGAAGGCGATCGCGGCAGGGGTGGCCGGCACGTCGAGGAAGACCGCCAGGTAGTCGCCGGCGAAGGCCAGGGACAGACCGGCGGCGCTGGTCACGCCGGCGGCGAGCATGCACCAGCCGACGAGGAAGGAGACCACCGGCGAGCGGTAGGCGCGCTCGGCGAAGACCGCCGACCCGCCGGCGCGGGGGTACTTGGTGACCAGCTCCGCGTAGGAGGCGGCGGTGAGCAGGGCCAGCAGCAGGGCGACCAGCAGGGGCACCCAGAGCGCGCCGCCGACCTCGCCGGAGATCTCCCCGACCAGCGCGTAGATCCCCGCCCCCAGGACGTCGCCGAGGATGAACAGGTACAGCAGCTTTCCGCTGACCGCTCGGCGCAGGGCCCCGCCTCCGCCCACGTCCTGGGTGTTCTCCCCGGCCGTGTCGTCGCCGGCAGTGGTCTCCTGGCTCATCCCCAGGACTCTGGGTGGCGGCCCGGTCACCGGCAACCGGAGCGTTCCGCCGCCCGGCCCCGGCGTGCCCCGACCGGGTGACCCGGCTCCGCCACCGCTCCCGGTGCCGGCGCGGGCTCGGGCAGGCTGGTTGCACCGGCGAACGGTCCACGGACGGGCCCGCGCCGCGATCAGGGAGGGTGGCCGGTGACGGCAGCGACCAGCAGCGTCCCCGACGTGCGCACGGGCGCGGCTCCGGAGGGGGGCTGGGCCGCCGCGCTGGCGGCGGTGCTCGCCGACCCCGCCCAGCCGGCGCTCGTCTTCCAGCCGATCGTGGACCTGCGCCGAGGCGTCGTCGCCGGCTACGAGGCGCTGTCCCGCTTTCCCGCCGCCCCCGGGATCGGCCCGGACCGGTGGTTCGCCATGGCCGACGAGCTGGGGCTCGGCGCCCGCCTGGAGGGCCGGGTCGTCGCCGCCGCCCTGCGCGCCCGCGAGGGCCTGCCGGCGGGCTGCTTCCTGTCGGTGAACGTGAGCCCCCACCTGCTCACCGAGCCGGAGGTCGCCGACGTGCTGCTGGCCGCCCCCGACCTCGGCCGGCTGGTGCTGGAGCTCACCGAGCACGTGCCCGTCGGCGACCACGAGCGCCTCACCGCGCTGCTGTCCCGGCTGCGCGCGGCCGGAGCGGCGATCGCACTCGACGACGCCGGCTCGGGCTACTCCGGGCTGCAGCAGCTCGCGCTGCTGCGCCCCCAGTTCGTCAAGCTGGACCGAGCGCTGGTCGACCACGCCGACCGCGACGAGGCCAAGCTCGCGCTGGCCGAGCTGCTGGGCACCTACGCCGGACGGCTGGACGCGTGGCTGCTGGTGGAGGGGATCGAACGGCCCGAGGAGCTGGCCGCGTTCGTGCGGCTGGGGGTGCCGCTGGCCCAGGGCTACCTGCTGGCCCGGCCCGCCCCCGGCTGGCCGCAGCTGGACCCGGGGGTCGCGGAGCTGCTGCGGACGATGGCCGGGCGGGTGCACCAGGTTGACACGATCGGCTCGCTGGTCGAGACGGTGCCCTCGGTGGCCGTGGGCGACCTGGCCGGCGACCCCGCGGGGGAGCTGGCGGTGGACCTCGCCGAGGCCCGGGCACGCTTCGCCGCCGACGCCGGCCTGGACGTGCTGGTGACCGTCGACTCGCTGGGCTGCCCCACGCACCTGGTCCGGCCGGCGACGCGGGACGGCGACGCCCCGGGCGAGCTGCAGGTCGTGCCGATCAGCCTGCGGGTGCGGCCGGAGGCCCAGCTGGTCGAGGTCGCCACCCGGGCGATGACCCGGGTGGCCCCGCGGCGGTTCGACCCGGTGGTGTGCGTCGGCGACGGGGGCCGGCTGCTCGGCCTGGTCCGCCCCGAACGGATGACGCTGCGGCTGGCCGAGCTCAAGGGCGGGGTCCTGGCTGCCGACGCAGCACGGTGAGTCGTCCCCCCGCCGTGCAGCGGCAGAACCCCGGAGGTCCCCGGTGAAGCAGTTCGACTGCTCGGACATGGTGCCCGGTTGCGGAGGCAGCTTCCGCGCTGCCACGGCCGACGAGATCGTCGCCCTCGGCCGGGTCCACGCCGCCGTGCACCACGGCATCGTGGGCGAGGCCTACACCCCGGAGATCGAGGCCGCGGTCCGTGGCCTCATCCGCGACGTCGGCTGAGCCTGCGGCTCCCCGAGAACAGGGCGGCGCGTCGACGGTCGACGTCCGCCGCGACACCCGGTGCCGCACGGCTGCGGCCCAGAGATCACGGAGGAACCCGGTGAAGGAGTTCGACTGCGCCGACGTCGTCCCCGGCTGTGGAGCCAGCTTCCGCGCCCCGACGGCAGAGGAGCTGCTGCTGCACGGGCGCGTGCACGCCGAGCACGGCCACGGCAAGGGGGCCGCGGACATGCCCGGGGTCGACGTCGTCGTGGGGCGCGCGATCCGCGACGTCTGAGGCCGGCCGGCTCAGCCCCCCTCGGGGCTCCGGTGTGCCTTCACGACGACGAGGACGTCCTCGCTCTGCAGGGTGCCGATGAGCGGGTCGTCGAAGCGCAGCGTGCGCCCGCCCCGGGTCACCGACAGCACCACGTCGCGCAGCTGACGGGGACTCAGCCCCACCTCGGAGTGGGTGACCGTGCGCTGCTGCAGGTCCAGCCCGCGGCCGGCGGTGAGCAGGTCCTCCACCGCGGCCACCACCCGCGGCTGGTCGGTGGACAGGCCCAGCAGCCGGCCCGAGGTCGCCGCGGTGGTGATCACCGTGTCGGCGCCGGACTGGCGCAGCAGGCTGGCGTTCTCCTCCTCGCGGACGCTCGCGGTGATCGGGACCGTGGGGTTCAGCTGCCGCACCGTGAGCGTGATCAGGACCGAGGCGTCGTCCCGGTGCGCGGCCACGATGACGGCCCGGGCCTTCTCCACCGCTGACCGGCGCAGCACCTCGGTGCGCCCGGCGTCGCCGAGGATGCCGGTCAGGCCGGCCTCGGTCGCCTCCTCGATCATCCGCGGGTCGGTGTCGACCACCACGATGTGCTCGGCGTCGGTGCCGGTGGTCAGCAGCGCGCGGATGGCGCTGCGGCCCTTGGTGCCATAACCGCAGACGACGACGTGCTGGCGCACGCGGGACCTCCAGCGTCGAAGTCGGAACTCCTCCCGGGAGCGCGCGGTGAGCGCCTCCAGGGTGGTCCCGATGAGCACGATCAGGAACATGATCCGCAGGGGCGTGATCAGCAGGATGTTGACCAGGCGTGCGCCGGGCGTGACCGGGGTGATGTCGCCGTACCCGGTGGTGGAGAGGCTCACGGTGGCGTAGTACGTGGCGTCCAGGAAGCTGATCTCGCCGCCCTGGCTGTCCTGGTAGCTGTCCCGGTGCAGGTAGACGATCAGCACGGTGAGCATGAGCACGACGGCGGCGATGACCACCCGCCGCCACACCTGCTGGGCCGGGGACGCCTCGACGTGCGCGAGCTGGACGCCGGTGTGGTCGCCGTGGTTCAGCACGGAGCCGGCCCCTTCCTGGTCACCCGGGGGACGATAGCGACCTGAGGCGGCCCACCGCGCTCACCCGGGGTCGGCGGTCTCCTGTGGCGGCGCGGCCGGGCCGACGCCGGGGTTCTGGGCGACGTGGTCGAGCACCCGCTGGAGCAGCCCGTGCAGGGTGGCCGCCTCCGCCTCGGTCAGGCCCAGCGCCTCCGGTCGTCCCAGCTCCGCGAGCAGCGGGCCGGCGGCGGCCAGCGCGGCGTGCCCGGCGTCGGTGAGCCGCACGTCGATGCGCTGCCCCCGGCGCACCTCCTCCTGCCGCTCGATCCAGCCGGCGTCGGCCAGGCTGCGCAGCAGCGCGCTCATGCTCTGCGGGGTCAGCTGCAGCCGGCGCGCCAGCTCGGCGGAGGTGAGCACCCGGTCCCGGGCCAGGTGCACCAGGACGAAGAAGGTGTGCGTCCGCAGCCCGACCCGGGCCAGCTGCGCCGCGAACAGGCCGCTGACCGCAGCGCCTGCGCGGGCCAGCGAGTAGGCGGGGATGCCGCCGGGGTCCTGGGCCACCCAGCCGGGGACCCGTGGACGCGGACCGCCTCCGTCCGATGGGTGCTCCATGACGGGAGACCGTAGGTTGTGCTCCGAACCATCAGTTGACTGATGGTCGTCCGGGAGGGGGACGCGCGTGGGCCGACTGACCGACTGGGTGCTGCGGCACAGACGCCTGGTGGTGCTGGGCTGGCTGGCGGTGGCCGTCGTCGGCGGGGTGCTCGCCCCGCGCACCATCGACCGGCTGGGCTTCGACTTCTCCACCCCGGGCCAGCCGGCCCACGAGACGAACGTCGACATCCAGCAGCGGTTCGGCAACGGCGGTGGCACCGATCCGCTGCTGGTCGTCGTCACCGCACCCGAGGGGGCCCGGGTCACCGACGCCCCCGACGAGCTGGCCGAGCTCTACGGCCGCCTGGAGCAGCCCGGCTGGCGGGTGGCCACCCCGCTGGACGGCGGCCCCGGCGCCGACGGGCTGATCGGCGAGGACGGCCGGACGGCGGTGGCGCTGGTCTGGCCCCCGGTGGTCGACGGGCCGGCGCCCTACGCCGCCGCCCTCCCGCAGCTGGAGGGCAGCCTGCAGGGGGTGACCGTGGCCGGCGCCGAGCCGGTGGTCACCGGCCGTGACGTGCTGGCCGAGGGCGGCGGGGAGCAGCGACCGATCGTGGTGGAGATCGCGCTGGGCGCGGGTGGTGCCATGGTCGTGCTCGCCCTGGTCTTCGGGTCGCTGCTGGCGCTGGTGCCGCTGCTGATGGCCGCGGTCGCGATCGCCACCACGTTCCTGCTGGTGCTCGGGCTGACCACGCTCACCGACGTCAGCTTCATCGTGCAGTACCTGGTCGGCCTGATCGGGCTGGGCGTGGCCATCGACTACTCGCTGCTGGTCGTCTTCCGCTGGCGGGAGGAACGGGCGGCCGGCGCGGACGACGACGAGGCGATCCGCACCGCGATGCGCACCGCCGGCCGTGCCGTGGTGTTCAGCGGCGTGACCGTCGCCATCTCGCTGCTGGCCCTGGTGGTGCTGCCGCTGCCGTTCCTGCGCGCGGTCGGTTTCGGCGGGTTGTTCATCCCGCTGGTCAGCGTGCTGGTCGCGCTGACCCTGCTGCCGGCCGTGCTGGCCTCCGTCGGCCGCCGGCTGGAGTGGCCGCGACGCCGGCCGCCGGCGGCGGAGAGCCGGCTCTGGCACCGCATCGGCAGCGTCGTGGTGCGCCGTCACTGGGTATCGGCGGTGCTGGCGACGGCCCTGCTGGTGGTGCTGGCCCTCCCCGTCCTGGGCATCCGGCTGGGTTCGCCCGAGGTCGGCGCGACCGCGGGCGGGTCGAGCCCGGCCGCCACCGCGTTCCGTCAGGTCGCCGACGCCGGGCTGTCGGCGGGGCTGGCGCGCCCGGTCGAGGTGCTCACCGGCGACCGGGACGCTGCCGTCGCCGCCCTGGCCGACGTCCCGGGGGTGGTCGGGGTGCTGGCGCCGCCCGGCGACCCCTGGGCGCGGGCCGGGTCCGGGCTCGTCGACGTGGTGCTGGCCGCCGACCCGTCGTCCGCGGCCGGCCGGGCCGCGCTCACCGCGGTCCGCGCGGCCGCCGACGACCTGCCGGGCGCGCGGGTCGGCGGGACCGCGGCTGGCGACGCCGACTCGGTCGACGCCGTGTACGGCAACGCCTGGTGGGTGCTGCTGCTGGTCGTGGGGGTGACCTTCGCGTTGCTCGCTCCAGCGCTGCGCTCGGTCTGGCTGCCGGTCAAGGCGCTGCTGCTCAACGCCGTCTCGATCGCCGCGGCCTACGGGATGACCGTCTGGATCTGGCAGGAGGGCCACCTCACCGAGCTGCTGTTCGGCGCCAGCGCCACCGGCACGCTCACCTTCTGGGTGCCGGTGGCGGCGTTCTCGTTCCTGTTCGGCCTGTCGATGGACTACGAGGTGTTCATCCTGTCCCGCATCCGCGAGGGCCACGAGGCGGGCCTGGGCACCGACGAGGCGACCGTGCGCGGGGTGGCCCACACCGGGCGGCTGGTGACCTCGGCGGCGCTGATCCTGTTCCTCGCCTTCATCGCGCTGTCGACCGTGCCGGTGGTCGATGTGCAGATCTTCGCCACCACCCTGGCGCTGGGCATCCTGCTCGACGCGACCGTGGTGCGCGGCGTGCTCACCCCGGCGCTGGTCGCCGCGTTCGGCGAGGTGAACTGGTGGTGGCCGCTGCGGGGGAGGCGGCGCCGGGCCAGGATGGCCGGGTGAGCGAGCAGCGCAGGGCCCTGGTCCTCGGTGGCGGCGGGATCACCGGCATCGCCTGGGCGACGGGGGTGCTCACCGGGCTCACCGACGCCGGCATCGACCTGTCCGGTGCCGACCTGGTGGTCGGCACCTCCGCCGGGTCGGTGGTCGGCACCCAGCTGCGCAGCGGCGTCCCGATCGCCGAGCTGTTCGAGCAGGAGGTCGCCCCGCCGCGGCCGGGGCAGACGGCCCAGCTGGGCCGGCGCACGCTGGCCCGCTACGGGCTGGCGATGCTCCTGGCACGCCGGGACGACGCCGCGTTCCGCCGCCGGGTGGGGGCACTGGCGGTGGCCGCGGCCGACGGCGGGGCCACCCCCTCGGAGGCGGACTGGCGGGGCATGATCGCCGCCCGGCTGCCCGGGACGGAGTGGCCGGACCGGCCGCTGGTGCTCACCGCGGTCGACGCGGAGAGCGGGGAGTTCCGCACCTTCACCCGCGGGTCGGGCGTGGAACTGCTCGCGGCGGTGGCGGCCAGCTGCGCGGTCCCCGGGGTGTACCCGCCGGTGACCATCGACGGGCGCCGCTACGTCGACGGCGGGATGCGGTCGGCGGCCAACGCCGACCTGGCCACCGGCTGCGACCGGGTGGTCGTGGTGGCCCCGATCCCGCGGGGGAAGGGGCCGATCGCGGGGGTGGACGCGCAGGTGACCGGGATGATCAGCCGGGTCGCCGTCGTCGCGCCGGACGAGGGCAGCCGGGCGGCGATCGGGAAGAACGTGCTCGACCCGGCCGCCCGACCGGCGTCCGCCCGGGCCGGCCGTGCCCAGGCCGCCGCGGTCGCCGCGGAGGTCGCCGGGGCCTGGGGCTGACGCCACTCCGGTCCGGGCGCTGGCCCGGTGGGGGCACCCCGCGGCGCGACCCGCCGGGGGGACGCGCCGTCCGCGGCTGCCGGTTCACCCGTTGTTCGTGGTGCCCTGCCTGTGCGGCGGCTGAGGTCCCACTGTGCTGGGTGGACGGGCCGCCGGCGAGGGTCGCCGTCCGAGCCCGGAGGGGTTCCGATGAGCCGTACGTCCCGGCTGTCCGCCGCTGCGCTGACCGCCGTGCTCGCCGTCCTGCTGTCCCTGGTGGTCGCCCCGGCGTCCTGGGCCACCCCACCGGGCGGCGCCCACCACGGTGCCGACGCCGCCGAGGACCTGCTGGTCATCGGCCACCGGGGTGCCTCCGGCTACCGGCCGGAGCACACGCTCGCCTCCTACGAGCTGGCCGCCCGGACGGGGGCGGACTACATCGAGTGCGACGTGGTGAGCACCGCCGACGCCGTGCTGGTCTGCCGGCACGAGAACGAGATCTCCGGCACCACCGACGTGGCCGACCACCCGGAGTTCACCGACCGGCGGACCACGAAGACGGTGGACGGCGTCGAGCTGACCGGCTGGTTCACCGAGGACTTCACCCTGGCCGAGCTGAAGACGCTGCGGGCGGTCGAGCGGCTGCCGGAGGTGCGCGAGGAGAACACCCTCTACGACGGGCTGTTCGCCGTACCGACCCTGGACGAGTTCCTCGAGCTGCGGGCCGACCTCAGCCGCGAGCTGCGCCGGGAGGTCGGCGTCTACATCGAGACCAAGCACCCGACCTACTTCGACGGGGTGGGCCTCTCGCTGGAGGAGCCGCTGCTGGCCGACCTGCGGGAGGCTCGTCTGGACCGCCGGCACGCACCGGTGTTCCTGCAGTCGTTCGAGACGGCGAACCTCCGGGAGCTGCACGCGGCCCGGGTGCGGGTGCCGCTGGTCCAGCTGCTGTCGGCCAGCGGTGCCCCGGCGGACCTGGTGGCCGCCGGTGACCCGCGGACCTACGCCGACCTCTCCACCGCAGCCGGACTGGCCGCCATCGCCCGGTACGCCGACGGGGTGGGCCCGGAGAAGGCCCAGGTCATCCCGCTGCGCGCCGACGGCACGCTGGGCGAGCCGACGTCCTTCGTGGCGGACGCCCACGCGGTCGACCTGCTGGTGCACCCCTACACGTTCCGCAACGAGAACGCGTTCCTGCCCGCCGACCTCGACGAGGGCACCGACCCGGCGGCCTACGGCCGGGCGATCGAGGAGCAGCTGCGCTTCTGGGCGGCCGGGGTCGATGGGCTGTTCACCGACAACCCCGACACGGGCGTGCTCACCCGTGACCTGTTCCTCGGCGCGGACCCGGCCGCGGCTCCCGCCGCCTGACGCACCCTGCGCTCGGCGAGTGGCAGCTCAGTGGGCGTCCCCGGCCTGGGAAGCCCACTGAGCTGTCACTCGGTGAGTGCGGCGGCGATCCTCGCCAGCAGCTCGGCGGGGGAGTGAAGGTCGGCGGCGGTCACGAAGAGCACCCGCCAGCCGGCGGCCTGGAGTGCCTCGATGCGCCGCCGGTCCGCGGCGATGCGGGTGGTGTGCCACGCGCCCTCGTACTCCAGGGCCACGCGGTGCTCGGGCCAGGCGAAGTCGACGCGCGCCAGGAACGCCCCGTCGCGCCGGACCACGTACTGGGCCACCGGGGGCGGCAGCGGGGACCGCTGGAGCAGCAGGCGCAGCCGGGTCTCCTGGGGTGAGGCGGCCAGCCCGTCGGCGAGGGCGCACGCCGTCCGGGCCCGGCGGCAGCCGCGGCCGGTCAGCTCGGCGGCCGTGAGCTGCAGCGTGGTCAGCGTGGTGGTCCGCGCCGCCACGAACCGGTCCAGCAGGACGACGCCGTCGTCCAGGGGGAGTCGTCCGGCGAGCTCCAGCGCCGTCGTCTCGGGGGCGGTCGCGCGGACTCCCTCGACGGGGCGCACCTGCTCTCGGCAGAGCACGCGCCGGTGCACCGTCACCCCCGGGGCGGCGCCGCGGGGTGCCCCCGGTGCGACGGTCACCTCCACGTCGTCCTCGGCGCCGGCGAGGTCGGTCAGCCCCCAGAGCACCGCGGCACTCATCCCGGAGACGACGCCGTGGGGGAGCAGCAGGCGGCCCACCGCCCGCGCGCGCACCAGGTGGGTGATCTCGAGGGCGGCGTCGGCGTAGACGTCCGGGAAGAGTCGCACCCAGGCGCCGCTGCGCAGGTCGTCCCGGCTCAGCAGGCCGTCGCGGACGGCGGTCTTGCCGCGGAAGACGCGGCCACGGAGCCGTTCGGGACGGCGGGTCGGGCGGGGCACCGCTGCACCCTGCCGCACCGGGACAGGTCGGGCGGGCGCCGTCCACAGCCGTTGAGTGACAGCTCAGCGGGCTTCCCGCGTCGGGAGAACCCGCTGAGCTGTCACTCGGTCACTGGTCGTGCAGGTGGCGCAGCAGCGTCTCGCCGATGTCCTGCATCGCGGCGATCTGTGCTGGGCTGAGCTGGTCGAACAGGTGGCTGCGCACGCCCTCGACGTGCACCGGCGCGGCGGCCTCGAGGGCGGCGAAGCCCTCGTCGGTGAGGACGGCGAGCTGGCCGCGACCGTCCTCGGCGCAGACCTGCCGGCGCACCCAGCCACGCTCCTCCAGTCGGGAGACCGCGTGCGAGAGCCGGCTGCGGGAGGACAGGCAGCGCTGGGCCAGCTCGCTCATCCGCAGCTGCCGGCTCTCGGTCTCCGACAGCTGCACCAGGATCTCGTAGTAGGCGTGCGAGATGCCGGTCTCCCGGGTGAGCTCGCGGTCCAGCAGGTCATCGAGGATCATCCAGCTGTACATGTAGGCCCGCCAGGCGCGCTGCTCGTCCGCGTCGAGCCAGCGCGTCGCGGCCCGGGGCCGGTCGGGGACGCCGGTCGGGGCGCTCTCCGCGGCCGGCGGGCGCTCGGGGGACACGTCGGTGCTCACCCCCTCAGGGTACTGGCGGAATACTCAAGCTCTCAACTACGCTGGCGCCCGACGAGACAGTCAAGCGCTCAACCAGTTGGAGGGTCACCATGGCCAGCACCACCCAGATCCCCGGTTACGTCGTCGGCACGTGGGACATCGACGCGTCCCACTCGACCGTCGGCTTCGCCGTCCGCCACATGATGGTCAGCAAGGTCCGCGGCTACTTCCGCGAGTTCTCCGGCGTGATCGTGACCGCCGAGGACCCGTCGCAGTCGTCGGTCACGGCCACCATCGACATGGACTCGATCGACACCCGGCAGGAGCAGCGCGACGCCCACATCAAGTCGGCCGACTTCTTCGACGTCGGCAACCACACCGTGATGGAGTTCCGCTCCACCGGCGTGCGCAACAAGGGCGAGGACTGGGTCGTCGAGGGCGACCTCACCATCAAGGGCATCACCAAGCCGGTGACCCTGGCCCTGGAGCTCAACGGCTTCGGCCCCGACGCCTACGGCGGCACCCGCGCCGGCTTCTCCGGCAAGACCTCCATCTCCCGCAAGGAGTTCGGCGTCGACATCGACATGCCGATGGACGGCGGCGGCGTCGTCGTCGGCGACAAGATCGACGTCGAGCTGGAGATCGAGGGCGTGCTCCGCACCGCCTGACGGAGGTCGAAGGGCCTTCCTCCTCCCCACCACTCGCGAACTCGCGGCGGGCCCCTGGAGGAAGGCCTTTCCCCCGCCACTCGCAAGCTCGGCGCGGGACCCTGCAGAGGGGCCGGCCGCCGGGCGCGTGGCGCTCGACGGTCACGTCACGTTCGAAGGTCCCGGGCGGTGCCCGGGACCTTCGGCATCTGTCGGCCCCTTCGGGTGAACCCGCAGCTCATCGCCAGGAACTCCCCGGGCCTGCGGGACGACAGTGGGGGAGTGGACGGACGAGGAGGCGCGGTGGCGCCCTGGCTGGCGACGGCGGCGCGGCTGCTGCTCGGCGGCGTCCTGGTGGTCGCCGGCGCGCTGAAGCTGCCCGACCCGGCCGCCGCCGAGCGGGCCGTGCGCGCCTACCGGCTGCTGCCCGAGGCGCTGGTGAGCCCGGTCGCCTTCGGCCTGCCGGTGATGGAGATCGCCGCCGGCCTGGCCCTGCTGGCCGGCGTGTTCGTGCGCACTGCGGCGATCGCCGCGGCGGTGCTGATGGCCGTCTTCATCGCCGCGATCGCCGCCGCATGGGCCCGCGGCCTGCAGATCGACTGCGGCTGCTTCGGCGGCGGCGGTGAGGTCGCGGCCGGCCAGACCGCCTACCCCGGCGAGATCGCGCGGGACACCGGCCTGCTGCTGGTCGCGCTCGCGCTGGCGTGGTGGCCGCGGTCGCGGCTCGCCCTCGGCGCGCCACCCCTCGACAGGACGGAGGCCACCGGTGTCCGGTGAGGAGAAGCGGAACGCCGCCCGGCAGCGGATCGCGCAGAAGCGGGCCGCCGAGGCCGCGGCCCGGGCGGCCGCCGAGCGGCGCCGGCGCACGGTGATCGGCGGCGTGGCCGCCGCCGTCGTGCTCGTGGTCGCCCTCGTCGTCGTCTTCGTCGTCCAGTCCTCCCGGACCTCCACCGACACCGACGCCGCCGCGCCCACCGGCACCACCGGGGACGGGTACACCGTTGCAGTCGGCGCGGCCGACGCCCCGGTGACCCTGGACCTCTACGAGGACTTCCAGTGCCCGGCGTGCGCCCAGCTGGAGGCCAGCAGCGGCGACACCGTCCAGCGGCTGGTCGACGACGGCACGGTGCGCCTGCGCTACCACGGGATGGCCTTCCTCGACCGCGCCTCGACCACCGAGTACTCCAGCCGGGCGCTCAACGCGGCCGCCGTCGTGCTGGACGCGGGCGGCACGGACGCCTACCGGGCGTTCCACGAGCTGCTCTTCGCCCACCAGCCCGAGGAGGGCGGTCCGGGCCTGACCGACGACCAGCTCGTCGAGTACGCGGCGCAGGCCGGCGCCACCGGGGACGCCGTCGAGTCCGCCATCCGCGAACGGCGCTACGCCGACTGGGTGGCCGCGGCCACCGACCGGGCCAGCCAGGACGGCGTCAACGCCACGCCGACCGTCCTCGTCGACGGCGAGCAGTTGGACACCAGCGACCTGACCCCCGACGAGATCACCGCCGCCGTGCAGGCCGCCGCCCAGGGCTGACCTCCCCGGCTGCCGGGTCCGGGTGGGGGAAGCTGCGGCGGTGACCCGCGCTCGCAACGCCGTCCTCGCCGTCGGTGCGTTCGGTGGGCTGCTGGCCGCCGCCGGCGCGCTGCGCGCCGGCCGGTACACGCCGCTGTGGCTGGAGTCCGGCCCGCCCTGCGAGCTGGCGGGGGAGTGCACGGCTGCCGAGGTGGAGGCGGCGTTGCAGCGCCTGTGGTGGCCGGTCGGTGGCGGTCTGGTGGTGCTGGTCGTCGCCGCTGTGCTGCTCGCGTGGGTCCTGCCGCCCCGGCGTGCGCAGCAGACCGCGCGGCGCTTCCCCGCGCCGGTGCACGCCCTGACCGCCGGGGCGGTCGCCTTCGGGGCGGCCCTGCTGGCGGGGTTCCCGCTGCTGTTCGCGGCGTTCTGGGGCCCGCACGGCCTCGCCGTCACCCTCGCGGCGGCCTGGCTGGCGCAGTCGGTCGTGGTGCTGTGGGTGGGGCAGTTCGGGGACCCGGTCGCCTCCACCCCGGGGCGGGCGTGGCTCGCCGCGCTCACGGTGAGCGCGGCGGGCGTCGGGGCCGTGGTGCTCACCTGGGCGACGCTCGAGGAGCCGCGGCTGGAGGTGCTCCCGGTGGTCGACGCCGTGGTGGTCGCGGTCGCCGTGCTGGGCCAGCGGTCGCTGCAGTGGCTCGGGCAGCGCCCGGTGTGGCCGTCGGTGGCCGGGGGCGTCGCCGTGCTCGCCGCCGGGGTGCTGCTGCTGGTCGGGGTCCTGACCCCCGGACCGGCGGAGGGCCCGGTGGCGTACCCGGCCCCGCCGGTCGAGCCGTACCCGGCACCGACGCCGACCCCCGTGCCCACGCGGACACCGGAGCCGACACCGGAGCCGACACCGGAGCCGACACCGGAGCCGACACCGGAGCCGACACCGGAGCCGACACCGGAGCCGACGCCGGAGCCGGTGGTGGCCGACGTGCCGTGCGCGCAGCAGGACCTGTCCTTCCACGTCGGCGGGTTCGACGCCGCCATGGGCGCCCGCGCGGCTGCGCTGGTGGCCACCAACACCGGGTCCTCGCCCTGCTGGCTCGAGGGCGTCCCGGTCGTCGTCCTGCTGCAGGGCGGGGAGCCGCTCGCCCTGCAGGTCGGACCCGGGCAGACCCCGGAGGGCAGCCCCGCCGAGGTGCAGCGGGTCGGGGTCGCCCCGGGCGGGACGGCGTTCGCGCTGCTCACCTGGCGCAGCTACGGCGGCTGGGCCGACCAGGAGACGCCGCAGGCGGTGACCGTCGCGCTGGACGCGTCCACCACGCTGGTCGAGGCGCGGATGAGCGGGAACGGCGGATCGGCGCCGTTCGACATCGCCGACGGCGGCGCGTGGGGCATCGCACCGTGGGCGCCGGAGCGCTGACCCGGCGACGGGGGAGACTGGTGGGCATGTCGAGCTCAACCCTCGCCCGTGTGCAGACCCGTGTCCCGTCCGCCGTCCTCGCCGCGGTGGGACTGGCCGCCGGCTTCGGGGTCGCGCAGGGCACCGGGGTGCGGGCGCTGGGCGGGATCGTCTTCGCCGCGGGTGGGCTGGGCGCCGCCTGGCTCTGGTACCGCCGCCGCGGGCTCGCCGTCGCTGCGGGCCTGGCCGTCGCGTACGTGGCGGCCTTCGTGCTGGCCCACGTGCTCGCCCTCGGCGTCGGCTGGCCGGCGTGGCTGGCGGTCGGGCTGGTGACCGCGGTGGTCGCCGCGCTGTCCTGGGTGGTCGCCGACCGGGCGCCCTCGGCCAGCTGAGCTGCCCGTCCGAGTGCGGGACCGGTCACAGCCGGTCTGGCGGGCGGCTGGAGTCACCTACCATGGGAAGGTCTCGGCCGCACACGCGGTTGGGACCTGATGTGCGCGGCTGCGCGCAGACTCCCCGCGACCCCCTGAGGTGCCTCTCCGCATGCCCACCCGCAACGACCTGCGCAACGTGGCGATCGTCGCCCACGTCGACCACGGCAAGACGACCCTCGTCGACGCCCTGCTCCGGCAGGCGGGTGCCCTGGGCCGCGCCAAGGGCGAGGGAACGGACAACGACTCGACCCAGGACCGGGTCATGGACTCGATGGACCTGGAGCGCGAGCGCGGGATCACCATCCTCGCCAAGAACACCGCCATCCGGCTGGCCGACTCCGACGGCAACCCCGTCGTCGTCAACATCGTCGACACCCCCGGCCACGCCGACTTCGGCGGTGAGGTCGAGCGCGGCCTGTCCATGGTCGACGGCGTCGTCCTGCTCGTCGACGCCTCCGAGGGCCCGCTGCCGCAGACCCGCTTCGTGCTCCGCAAGGCGCTGGGCAAGGGGATGCCGGTCATCCTCGCGGTGAACAAGACCGACCGTTCCGACGCGCGCATCGAAGAGGTCGTCGACGAGTGCTACGAGCTGTTCCTCGAGCTGCTCGAGGACGCCGGGATGGACGCCGACGCGCTCGAGTTCCCGATCGTCTACTGCAACGGCCGCACCGGCCAGGCGTCGCTGAACCGTCCGGAGAACGGCACCGTGCCGGACAGTCCGGACCTCGCGCCCCTGGTCACGACGCTGCTGGACACCATCCCGGCGCCGGAGTACGACGCCGAGGAGCCGCTGCGCGCGCAGGTCACCAACCTCGACGCCTCCCCGTTCCTGGGCCGGCTGGCGCTGCTGCGCATCCACTCCGGTGAGATGAAGCGGGGCCAGCAGGTGGCCTGGTGCAAGGTCGACGGCACCATCCAGCGCGTCAAGATCACCGAGCTGCTGGTCACCGAGGGCCTGACCCGCACCCCGGCCGACAGTGCGGGCCCCGGCGACCTGGTCGCCATCGCCGGCATCGAGGACATCATGATCGGCGACACCCTCGCCGACCCGAACGACCCGCGCCCGCTGCCGCCGCTCACCGTCGACGAGCCGTCGATCTCGATCACCATCGGGATCAACACCTCGCCGCTGTCGGGCAAGTCGGGCAAGAAGCTGACCGCCCGGCTGATCAAGAACCGGCTCGACCAGGAGCTGGTCGGCAACGTCTCGGTGCGCATGCTGCCCACCGAGCGCCCCGACACCTGGGAGATGCAGGGCCGCGGCGAGCTGGCGCTGGCCATCCTCGTCGAGCAGCTGCGCCGCGAGGAGTTCGAGCTCACCGTCGGCCGCCCGCAGGTGGTCACCAAGGAGATCGACGGCAAGCTGCACGAGCCGGTCGAGCGGGTCACCATCGACACCCCCGGTGAGTACGTCGGCACGCTCACCCAGGCGCTGGCCGTCCGTCGTGGGCGCCTGGAGAACCTGGTGCACCACGACACCGGCTGGGCGCGGATGGAGTACGTCGTCCCCTCGCGCGGCCTGATCGGGTTCCGCACCGAGTTCCTCACCGAGACCCGCGGCACCGGCGTGCTGAACCACAACCTCGAGGGCTACGAGCCGTGGCTGGGCGACATGCGCGCCCGCCCGACCGGCTCGCTGGTCGCCGACCGCAGCGGTGTGGCGACGACCTACTCGATGTTCTCCCTGCAGGAGCGCGGCCAGATGATGGTCGAGCCCGGCACCGAGGTGTACGAGGGCATGATCGTCGGTGAGAACTCCCGTCCGGACGACATGGACGTGAACATCACCAAGGAGAAGAAGCTCACCAACATGCGCAAGTCCACCTCCGAGGAGCTGGAGCGGCTGATCCCGCCGAAGCTGCTGAACCTGGAGCAGGCGCTGGAGTTCTGCGCCGAGGACGAGTGCGTGGAGGTCACCCCGGGCGCCGTGCGGGTGCGCAAGGTCGAGCTCGATCAGACGATCCGCGGCCGGTCCAGGAACCGGAAGCCCAAGCCCTGAGGAAGGGCCCCGCTGACCCCCTCCGCTCGCGAGCTCGCGGGGGTCTCTGCAGCGGGGCCTGACCACGACGGACGCCGCCGTCCCCGACCGGGGACGGCGGCGTCCGTCGTTCCCGGCCCCGCCCGCTCCAGCCGGCCGGCCTCCCATCCTGCCGTCCTCCCGCTGTTGATCATCGGCAGGTGGTCGCACCGGGCGGCGTGTCGGGGCGCCACACGCCGATGATCAAGGACAGGACGCCTGGGGCCACTGTGGTCACAGTTGCCATCCATGAACGCAGCGTGATGACCGGCCGGGGCGCCCGGACACGTTGCGCAACGATGCCCGTACCGCGCCGGGGTGTCGCGCGCGTCGGCCTACTTTCCGCTCGGGAGACGTGCGTCCGGCAGGGGAAGGCCGGACGGCGTCTGGGGGAACTGTGCGGAAGGTGGTCGGAGAACCGATGACGGTGCAGCGGGCAGTGGGCTTCCGGAACGGGATCGACGTGCGGGTGCGCCTGCGGCGGGAGGGAGCCCGGGCGGACGTCGCGGTCGACGGCGCGTGGTGGCCGCGCAGCCGCGACCTCGCGGCCGAGCTCCCCGAGCTGGTGGCGGCCCTGGCCGGGCTGGGCGTGCGGGTCGAGCGGTTCACCTACCCGTCCACGGTGTGGCAGCCGGTCGACCGCCGGATCGCGGTGGCCGGCCGGATCGTGCGCACCGGCGCCTTCACCAGCATGGACCCGCAGCTGGTCTCGCTCACCGTCGAGGACGACCGGCGGCTGGACCTGCTGGTCGTCCCGCCGGAGGCCGACGCGCTCACCGGCGTGCGGGCGCTGCGCCTGGCCGGGCTGAAGGAGAGCACCGGCAACGCCCAGCGGGTGCTGGCCGCCGCCGGCTCCCGGCCGGGCCCGGAGGTCGTCCCGCTCACCAGCGTCCGCGCCGGCTGACCCTGAGCCCGTGAGCCTGAGCCGGTTCGGCGTGGGTTGAGCCGCGTCAGCACACGGCTCAACCCACGCCCAGGCGGCTCAACCCGGCCCGGGCTCGCGTGTCGCCGTCAGTGGTCCGGTGACCCACCGGAGCACCTGAGGCCGGTCGATGAGCCGGACGACGACCAGGTCCGGGCGGTCGGTCTGCAGGGTGCGCACCTTCTCGGGGGAACGGTGGTGCGTCCGCCAGGCAACGCGCACGACGTGTTCCGGGTCGGTCAGCACCGTGTGCAGCGGTGGCTCGACGTTCCCATTCCACAGCCGGCTCCGGCGCATCCGGCGGCGCAACGTCCGCCCGGCGACTTGCCGCATCACCAGTGCACGGGGGAGGTCCAGCCAGACGAGCAAGTCGGCTCGGTCGGCCAGGAGCGGGCGCACCGGCCGGTACTGCCACTCGGTGACCCAGGCCGGCTCCGCGGCGAACCGCCGGACGTCGTCCTCGAAGCAGGTGCGAGGCACCCAGTCCGGGCCGTGGAAGAGTGCGTCCATCTCCACCTGCGGCAGGTCCAGGACCGAGCTGATCCGGGCCGCCAACGTGGTCTTGCCCGCTCCGGACGTGCCCGCCACCAGCACCCGGGACGGACGCCGGGGGAGCGGATCGTCCGGGCCCAGCAGTGGCACGGCCACGACGGTAGCTGCCTGCCGTGAGGCGAGGACGACGGTGAGCTGAGAGCGAACCGGCTCGACGGCGGCCTCGCGGGTGCGGTGAGGTCGGCGCATGCGACTCCTGGTGCTCGGCGGCACCCACTTCCTCGGCCGGCACGTCGTCACCGCCGCGCTCGCCCGCGGGCACGAGGTGGCCACCTTCACCCGCGGTGTCTCCGGCGCGCCACCGGACGGCGTGCTGGCGCTGCACGGTGACCGGGACGATCCCGACGCGTTGCCGGCAGCGCTGGACGGCTGGACACCCGAGCTCGTCGTCGACACCTCGTGCCAGACCCGGGCCGCTGCCGACCACGCCGCTGCCGCGCTGGCCGGCGTCGCCGGCTGTGCCTTCGTCAGCAGCCTCAACGCCTACCGGAACTGGCCTCCCGGGCCCGTGCGGGACGAGGACGAGCCGACCTGGCAGACGGCCGACGACGACTACGGGCCGGTCAAGGCGCACGCCGAGCGGGTGCTGGGCGCGGCGCTGGGCCGGCGGTTCCTGGCCGCTCGCGCCGGCCTGATCGTGGGCCCGCACGACCCGCTGTACCGGCTGGGCTGGTGGTTGGACCGGATCGCGGCCGGTGGACGGGTCGTCGTCCCCGAGCACCTGGACCAGCCGATCGCGCTGGTCGACGCCCGTGACCTGGCCGGGTGGCTGGTGGAGATGGCCGAGCGGCCCCCCGGCGGGGCCGTCAACGCCACCGGTCCGGTGGGGATGACCACATTCGGTGGCCTGCTGGAGACGTGCCGTGAGGTCACCGGCGGTGACGTCGAGTGGGTACCGGTGGCCGAGGCCGAGCTGACGGCGGCCGGCGTGCAGCCGTGGCAGCACCTCCCGCTGTGGCTGCCGGCCGACGTCGCAGTGACCGCCTGGGACGTCGACACGACCCGGGCCCGCGCGCTCGGCCTGCCGTCCCGCCCCGTCCGCGACTCGGTCGCCGACACCTGGGCGTGGATGCAGGTCGCCCCGCGCCCCGAGCCGCCGGCCGGGCGATCGTTGCCGGGGCTGCCCCCCGCCCTGGAGCAGGCGCTCCTCAGCGCGGTGGCGTGACCTGCGCCTGCAGGGGTGGGGCCGCGTGCGCCCGCGGCCCCACCCCGCTCCGGACGGCTCACCTCCGCCGGCGGGCCCGGACGATCTCGTCGGCGTGGTGGTGACCGTCGTCGCCGGCCGGCCGCGGTCGCGCCTCGGTGACCAGCACCTCCCAGGCGCGCGGGTCCAGGACGGCGGCGGCCTCGGTGGCGGCGGCAAACCGGTCGGCCCCCCAGCGGGCAGCGGCCTCCTGCTGGTGGGCGTGGCCGACCCACAGCAGGGTCCCGCCGGCGGCGACCGCGGCCATCAGCCGCGGCAGCAGGACCTCCCGCTGCTCCGCCGTCGGGTGCAGGAAGTGAGCGGTGACCAGGTCGAAGGCCGCGACCGGCGGCTGCCAGTCCTCGAACGACCCCTGCACCCACTCCACCCGGTCGCTCACCCCGGCGGCCGCCGCGTGCTCGGCGGCGCGGGCGAGGGCCACCGCCGACCAGTCCAGGCCGGTCACCCGCCAGCCGCGGCCGGCGAGCCAGAGGACGTCGCCGCCCTCGCCGCAGCCGACGTCCAGCGCCCTCCCGGGGAGCAGGCCGGCGGCCTCGGCCACCAGCGTCGGGTTGACCCGGCCGCTCCACAGCGCCGGGGCCTCGCGGTACCGCTCCTCCCAGGAGGCGTGGTCGTGACCGGTGGCGCCGGGGACGTGCTCGTGCTCGTGCTGCTGGGTGTGCTCGTGCACCGTCTGCTCCTCAGATCCGCTGGGCCCGGGGGCCCGGGACCAGTTCCTGCTCGCCGGCGGACGCGGACGCCCGCCGGGCTGCCACCGCCAGCCGGACGTCCTCGAACAGCAGGTCGGCGTTGATCGCCGCGCCGGCCTGCAGCCCGGCCGCGGCCGCGGTGATCACCTGCGCCATCAGGTCGGTGACGTTGCCGGCCACCCACACCCCGGGGACGTCGGTGGCGCCCATCCGCCCGGAGGGGACGGCGCTGCCCACGGGGTGGCCCATCGCCTCCACCGGCTGCACCGGCAGGCCCAGGGACTCCAGCACGCCGGACCGCGCGGTGAAGGTGGGGGAGATGGCCAGCGCATCGCGCGGGACCAGTCGGCCCGACGCGAGCCGGACGCCGGTCGGCCGGTCGCCGTCGGACTCCACCGCCGCCACCTCCCCGACCACCACCTCGACGCCGCGGGCGGCCAGCTGCTCCGACTCCTCGTCGGTGGGCTCCGGGCCGGTGTGCAGGAACAGGGTCACGTCGGCGCTCCACTGCCGCCACAGCAACGCCTTGAGCGCGCCACCCGGCCCGCTGGACAGGACGCCGATCGCCTGGTCGCGCACCTCCCAGCCGTGGCAGTACGGGCAGTGGAGCACGCGGTGGCCCCACTGCTCGCGCAGTCCGGGCACCTCCGGCAGCTCGTCGACCAGTCCGGTGGTCACCAGCAGCCGCCGGGCGGCCACGGTCCGCCCGTCGGCGAGTGCGACGGTGAACCCGTCGTCGTCCCGGGCGGCCGAGGCGACCTCGCCGGACACCACCTCGCCGCCGTGGCCGGCGACCTCGGCACGGCCGGCGGCGAGCAGGTCGCCGGGCGCGGTGCCGTCCCGGCCCAGGTAGTTGTGCATCTCGGCCGCCGGGGCGTTGCGCGGCTCCCCGCCGTCCACCACCAGCACCGACCGGCGGGCCCGGCCCAGCGCCAGTGCCCCGCTCAGCCCGGCGGCACCGCCGCCGACCACCACCACGTCGTACCGCTCGCCCATGGTCGCGCTCCTCGTCCCCGGGCGGCCGGGGTTCGGCCGCCGTCGGGGTCGAGGATGCGAGCGCCGCAGCCGGGAAGACAAACAACCTTGCCGGTCTGGCAAACCGGGCCCGGGGACGGCGAGGGCGGGTGCGGCTACTCGCGGGGAGCGCTGGGGCGGCCGGCGCGGACGCCCGCCTGCGGCTCGGTGGTGTTCGGCTCCCGCGCGGCGCGGGCGAGCTCCTCGGCCTCGGCGGCCAGCGCGTCGGCCTGCGCCTGGGCGCGCTCCCTGCGGTACTCGCGGAAGGACCACACGACCGCGGCGGCCCAGGCCAGGTAGACCACGGTGTAGACGGCGTAGCGGACCGGGTCGGGGGCGTCGACCCAGTCGCTGGTGAGCAGGCTCCGGATGTTGGTCGCCACGATCATCCCGCCCACGCCGGCGCCCAGCAGCCGCGGCGGGACGTAGCGCACCAGCCAGGCGGCCAGCGGCGCGGCGACCAGGCCACCGGCGAGCAGGCCGAGCACCCAGAACGGGTTGATGCCCTGGCTGCCGAGGGCGAAGAGGAAGCCCAGGCTGGCGGCGAGGGAGACCAGGAACTCGGAGGTGTCGATCGAGCCGATGGTCTTGCGCGGCTCCAGCCGCCCGCTGGCCAGGATGGCCGGGGTGCTCACCGGGCCCCAGCCGCCGCCGCCGGTGGCGTCGATGAAGCCGGCCGTCAGGCCGAGCGGGGCGAGGAAGCGGGCCCGCATCGGCTTGCCCAGCCGGCGCGTGTCGATGCCGCGGACGGTGAACCGGACCAGCAGGTAGACGCCCAGCCCGAGCAGGATCAGCGACATCGCCGGGCCCGCGATCGCGGTGGAGACGTTCGACAGCACGGTGGCGCCGACGAACGCGCCGATCGCACCGGGGACGCCGATCTTGGCGACGACCTTCCAGTCGACGTTGCCGAACTTCCAGTGCGACAGACCCGAGGCCAGGTTCGTGCCGATCTCGGCCAGGTGCACCGTGGCCGACGCGGCGGCCGGGTTGGTGCCGATGGCCAGAAGCAGGGTCGTCGAGGTGACGCCGTAGCCCATGCCGAGGCTGCCGTCGACGAGCTGCGCGCCGAGGCCGGCGAGCGCGAGCAGGATCAGGGTCTTCACGTGGGGGTGCTCCGGGATCGTGGCGCCGGGCGCGGCGGAGCGCGTCGGGCAGGCTGAACGAGGTGCGCCGCGAGCGGCGCGGGGTCAGCGGCCCGGACAGGTTGCGGTGGCGACCCGGAGCAGGTCGACGTGCAGACGGCTCACCAGCAGCTCGCCCGGGAGGGCAGCCGGAAGCTGGGCCGTCGTCGTCACGGGCACATTCCTACCACTTTGGTGCAGATTGCGCGCAACGGTCTCCCACGCAGTGGGATCAGCCGCGCAGGACGTCGTCCCGGATGGTCAGCCAGGCGATGGTCGAGCCGGCGAGCATGAGACCCGCGCACACCACCATGGCCACGGCGAAGCCGGCGCTGAAGGCCTCCGGCCGGGCGTAGTCGGCGCCGGAGAGGCCCACGGCCACCGGCAGGGCCGCCACCGCGAGGAGGTTGGCCGCCCGGGCCACCGCGTTGTTGACGCCGCTGGCCACTCCGGCCAGGTGGTCGGGCGCGGCGCCCAGCACGGTGGCGGTCAGCGGGGCGACCAGCGCCGCCATGCCCAGCCCGAACAGCACCGACCCGGGCAGCACGTCGACCCAGTACGAGCTGCCCGCGTCCACCCGGGTCAGCCAGAGCAGCCCGGCCGCGGCGACGAGGGGGCCGACGGCCATCGGCCGCCGCGGCCCGATCCGCTGGGCCAGCGCGCCCGCACGGGCCGACAGCAACGTGATCAGCAGGATGGAGGGCAGCATGGCCGCACCGGCCAGCGTGGCGCCGTAGCCCAGGACGGTCTGCAGCTGCAGCACCAGGAAGAACGACATCCCGCCCAGGGCGCCGTACACCGCCAGCGTGCTCAGGTTCGCGCCGCTGAACTGCCGGTCGGTGAAGACCCGCAACGGCAGCATCGGCGCGGGCGCACGCCGCTCGCGCAGCAGGAAGGCACCGCCGGCGAGCACGCCCCCGGCGGCCGCGAGCCACACGCCGACGCCGCCGGGGTCCTCCCCGGCGGCGATCAGGGCGTACGTGACACCGCCCAGCGCCAGTGCGCCGAGCACCGCACCCAGGACGTCGAAGCGCCCGTGGTGCGCGGGGTCCCGGCTCTCCGGTACGTGCCGGGCGGCGACCAGCACCAGCAGGGCCACCGGCACGTTGACCCCGAACACCCAGCGCCAGCTGACCGCGTCGATGAGGAAGCCGCCGAGGAAGGGGCCGGCCAGGCCGGCGATCCCGCCGAGCGCCGACCACAGCCCGATCGCCCGGGCCCGGTCGCCCCGGCGGAAGGAGGACTGGATGATCGCCAGGCTGCCCGGCGTGAGCAGGGCACCGCCGATGCCCTGCAGCACCCGCGCGCCGACCAGCTGCGGGGTGCTCTGCGCGAGACCGCACAGCAGCGAGGCCGCGGCGAACCACACGACGCCGATCAGGAACACCCGGCGCCGGCCGTACCGGTCACCCAGCGCACCGCCCAGCAGGATCAGCGCGGCGAGCGCGAGCGTGTAACCGGTGACGGTCCACTGCAGGCCGGACAGCGACGCGCCCAGCTCCGCACCGATCGACGGCAACGCGACGTTGACCGCGGTGGCGTCCAGCATCGCCATCGCCGAGGCGAGCACCGTGGCCATCAGCACCCAGCGGCCCGGTGGCGTGCCCAGCGCGACCGGCTCGGGGGGCCGGTCCGGTGAGCGGGTCCCTCCGGGCGTGGCGGGGGACGAGGTCACCGACTCTTCCTAGCCGACGACGGCGTGGGTGACCACGTAGGCCAGCGCGGCGACCCCGGCCGCGGCCGGCAGTGTCACCACCCAGGCGACGACGATGCTGCCGGCCACCCCCCAGCGCACCGCGGAGAACCGGCGGATGGCGCCCACGCCCATGATCGAGGTGGTGGTGACGTGCGTCGTCGACACCGGGACGGCGAAGACCGTCGCGGTGGTGACCATGACGCTGGAGGCCACCGTCTGCGCGGCGAAGCCGCCGGCCGGGGTGAGCTGGATGATCCGCCGCCCCAGGGTGCGCATGATCCGGAAGCCGCCGGCGTAGGTGCCGGCGCTGATCGCGACGGCCGCGGCGAAGACCACCCACAGCGGCACCTCGAAGGTGTCGATCTCCCCGGCGGTGACCAGCGCGAGGGTGATGATCCCCATCGTCTTCTGCGCGTCCTGCATGCCGTGGCCCAGCGCCATGGCCGCGGAGCTGACCACCTGCGCGTGGCGGAAACCCCGGTGCGCGCGGTGCGCGTTGACGCCGCGGAAGGCCCACAGGATCGCCAGCATGACCAGGTAGCCCACGCCGAACCCGACCAGCGGTGACACCACCATGGGGACGACGACGTCCTCGAGCACGCCCGTCCACTGCACCGAGTGGGCGGCGGCCAGCGCGGCGCCGATCAGGCCGCCGATCAGCGCGTGCGAGGAGGAGGGCAGCCCGAGGTACCAGGTGATCACGTTCCACACGATCGCCCCGAGCAGTGCGGCGAAGACCAGTTGCAGGCCCTCGGCCCCGGTGGGGGCCTCGATGATGCCGGCGCCGACGGTCTCCGCGACCTTCGTGGAGATCAGCGCGCCGACCAGGTTCATCACCGCGGCGAGGGTGAGCGCCGCCCGCGGGGTGAGCGCCTTGGTGGAGACGGCGACGGCGATGGCGTTGGCCGCGTCGTGGAAGCCGTTGGTGTAGTCGAAGGCCAGCGCGACGACGACGATGACCGCAAGGGCCAGGAAGAGCGGCTCCATGCGCTGGTCAGGACTCCTTGACCGCGATGGTCTCGACCACGTTGGCCACGTGCTCGAAGGCGTCGGCGGCCTCCTCCAGCTCGTCGGCGACCTCCTTGAGCTTGAGGATCTCCAACGCGTCGAACTCCCCGGAGTAGAGCCGGGACAGCAGCCGGCGGTACAGCTTGTCGGCCTCGTTCTCCAGCCGGTTGACCTCGATCCAGTAGTCGGCGAGGTCCCGCATCGAGCGCAGCCGGGGCATCGACTCGGCGGTCACCTGGGCGCAGCGTCGCAGCAGCGCCACCTGCTGGCCCATCTCCGCCGGCAGGGTGCCGAGGTTGGTGAGCACCACCAGGTCGGCGGCGGCCTCGATCGCGTCCATGACGTCGTCCAGGTCGCTGGCCAGGTTGATGATGTCCTCCCGGTCGAACGGGGTGACGAAGCTGGAGTTGACCTGCCGGAAGATCGCGTGGGTGGCCTGGTCGCCGGTGTGCTCCAGGTCCCGCAACCGCTGCGCCAGCTCCTCGCGGCGGGTGTGCTCGTGCACGAACTCGTCGAGCACGTCGGTGGCGGTGACGAGGTTCTCGGCCGCCGCGGTGAACATGCCGTAGAAGCTCGAGTCGCGGGGGGTGAGGCGGAAGGCCACGCGGTGCTCCGGGGACGAGGGGATCGGTGGCCGCGCTGCCCGATGGGGCGGGGCCGCAGGGAGCATAGGTCCGCACCGTTCATCGGGCGTTCACCCTCCGTCCATCGAGTGGACCTGCGTGCTCTTCGCCACAGCGGGAACCGGTGAGTCCCGCCGGGCGACTGACCACCCGTGCAGCACGCCGGCCGGGGAAGGACCCGCACGCACCGCGTCGTCCCCGCCCTCCTGCTGCTGGCGGGGCTGCTCGCCGCCGGGCTCGGGCTCGACGTGCTCACCGCGCCGCCGGCCGCGGCGCACGCCACGCTCGTCACCACCACCCCCGCCGACGGTGCGCGGCTGGACGCCGTCCCCGACGCGGTGACGCTCGAGTTCGACGAGCCGGTGTCGCTGGGGGCCGGCTACGCCCGGGTCCTGGGCGCCGACGGCGAGCGGGTCGACACCGGGGCGGCCGAGGCCCGCGACGGCACGGTCACCGTGCCGCTGCGCGACGACCTCCCCGACAGCGGCTACCTGGTCACCTACCGGGTGGTCTCCGCCGACTCCCACCCGGTCTCGGGGGCCTTCTCCTTCGTGGTCGGGAACGGCGAGCTGCTGCCGGTCTCCGCCGCGGCCGACGACGCCGACGTCCACCCGGTCGTCGCCAGCGCGCTGCCGACGGCCCGCTGGCTGGGCTACCTCGGCCTGGCGCTGGGCCTCGGCGTCCCGCTGGCGCTCGCGGTCTGCTGGCCCGGTGGCTGGGCGGTGCCGCTGCTGCGCCGGCTGACCCTGGGCGGCCTGGGCGCCGTCGCCGCCAGCGCGCTGCTCGGGTTCCTGCTGCAGGGGCCGTACGCGGCCGGCCTCGGTCCCGGCTCGCTGTTCGACCCGGACCTGGTGGGCGCCACACTCGGCTCCGCCCACGGCCTGACCCTGCTGGCCCGCCTGCCGCTGGCGGCCGCGCTGGCCGCGCTGATCGCCACCGGCTGGCGCGCCGGCCGGCCGCCGGCGCGGGGGGTGCTGGTCGGCGGCGGGGTGCTCGCCGCGGCGCTGGTGGTGGCGGTGGCCGCCGTCGGGCACCCGGTGGCCGGCCCGCTGCCGGGGCTGGCCGTGCCGGTGGCGGCGGTGCACGCGGCGGCGATGGCCGGCTGGCTGGGTGGGCTGACCGCGCTGTTCGCCGGGGGCCTGCGCCGGCGGGAGGAGGCCGCGGACCGGGTGGGGGGACTGGCGCTCGCCCTGCCCCGGTGGTCGCGGCTGGCCGCGGGGCTGATCGCCGCGCTGGTGGTCACCGGCGTCCTGCAGTCGGTGCGCGAGGTCGGCTCGCCGTCCGCGCTGGTCGACACCGCCTACGGGTGGCTGCTGGTGGCCAAGCTCGTGCTGGTGCTCGGGGTGCTGGTCGCCGCGCTGGTCAGCCGGGACTGGGTGCAGCAGCGGCTGGGGGACCGCCGCCGGTCCCGGGTCCCGGACGGGGCGTCACCGGCCGAGCACCTCGGGGTGCTGCGTCGCTCGGTGCTGGTCGAGCTCGCCGGCGCGGCCGTGGTCCTCGCGGTGTCGGCCGTGCTGGTCGGCACCCCGCCCGCGCGCGCCGCCGTCGCCGACCCCGTCGAGGTGACGCTGCCGCTGCAGTCGGCCAGCGGCACCGACGGCACGGTCCAGATGACCCTCGCCCCGGCCTCGCCCGGGCCCGCGTCGCTGCACGTCTACCTGTTCGACGACGCCGGCACGTTGATCCAGCCGCAGCAGATCAGCGTCACGCTCACCGAGCCGCAGCAGGAGATCGGCCCGATCGACGTCGACCTCGCCGGCGCCGGGCCCGGCCACTACGTCGGCGACCCCACCCTGCCCACCGCCGGCACCTGGACCCTCACGGTCACCGTCCGGCTGGACGAGTTCACCGCCGTCACCGCCAGCACCACCTTCCCGGTGCGCTGACCCACCCTGATCGAGGAGAACCCCATGAGCCTGTCCACCACGCGCCGCCTCGGCGTCGCGCTCCCCGTGGCGCTGGCCACCGTGCTCACCGTCGGCGTGGGCGCTGCCTCCGCGCACGTCACCGTCTCCAGCGCGGACGCCTCGCCCGGCGGCTACGGCAAGCTGACCTTCCGGGTGCCCAACGAGAGCGACACCGCCAGCACCGTCGCGCTGCGCATCCAGGTGCCCACCGACGCCCCGCTCGCCTCGTTGCGCGCGCAGCCGGTGCCGGGCTGGACGGTCACGATGACCCGCACCCAGCTCGACGAGCCGGTCGAGGTGCACGGCAGCGAGGTCGACGAGGTCGTCTCGGTGGTCGAGTTCCGCGCCGTCGACGGCGGGGGCATCGACCCGGGGCAGTTCCAGGAGTTCGCGCTCTCCGGCGGGCCCTTCCCCGACGCCGACGAGCTGGCCTTCAACGCGGTGCAGACCTACAGCGACGGCACCGAGGCGGCCTGGATCGAGCCCACCGTCGAGGGGCAGCCCGAGCCCCAGCGCCCGGCGCCGGTGCTGTCGCTGGCTGCGGGTGGAGACGCCGGGCACGGGGAGACCTCCGACCCTGGGACGGCGACCGCCGCCGAGGACGACGGCGGCGACGGGCTGGCCGTCACCGCGCTGGTGCTCGGCGCCCTCGGCCTGCTCGCCGGGCTCGGCGGTCTCGGGCTCGGTCTGGCCGCGCGCCGACGTACCGTGTCCTCGTGAACTCCCGGACCCTCCCTGCCCGGTTCCGCCCCGCCCTGGCGGGGGTGCTGCTCGCCGCCGGGGTGGCGCTCGCCGGGTGCGGCGGGGACGCCGCCGCGGAGGACCCGGCCCAGGCCGGTGGCCACGACCACGGCGCCGAGGCGTCGCCCCCGGCCACGGTCGAGGGGGCCGACAGCCCGTACTCGGGTCTGCACCTGGAGGACCCGTACCAGAAGCCGTCGTTCACGCTGACCGACACCGCCGGGCAGCCCTACGACTTCGCCGCGGCCACCGCCGACGGGCCGACGATGCTGTTCTTCGGCTACACCAACTGCCCGGACATCTGCCCGACCACGATGGCCGACGTCCGGCTGGCCCTCGGCGACGTCGACCCGGCGGTGGCCGAGCGGACGAACGTGGTCTTCGTGACCACCGACCCGGCCCGGGACACCCCCGAGGTGCTGGGGGAGTACCTGGCCCAGTTCGACGCCGAGCTGCCCACCCGGTTCGTCGGGCTGACCGGCGACCAGGAGCAGATCGAGCAGGCGCAGATCGCCGCCGGCGTGCCGCTGGCGCAGGCCAACGGCGAGGCGCACTCGGCGATGCTGCTGCTCTACGGCACCGACGGGGAGGCCGACGTCGCCTTCAACGCCGGCAACACCAGCCGCGACATCGCCCACGACCTGGCGCTCGTCGCGGCCGAGTGATCGGCACGCCGGAGTGAGCGCCGCGGCGGTGCGTGCCTGGGGTGCCCGGCTGGGCGTCGTCCTGCTGGCGCTGCTGGCGACCCTGGTGGTGGCGAGCCCCGCCGTCGCGCACGTCGGCGGGGGAGCGGCCGGCAGCGACTTCGACGGGCGGGTCACCTCGGTCACCCCGCAGCCGGCCGGGGTGAGCGTCCGGGTGCTGGAGTTCGGTGACGCCCTCGAGGTGGTCAACGAGACCGGCGCGGAGCTGACCGTCCCCGGCTACAACGACGAGCCGTACCTGCGGATCGGGCCGGACGGCGTCTGGCGCAACGCGCTGAGCCCGGCCACCTACCTGAACCTGGACCGCTACGGGCTCACCCCGGTGCCCGACGACGTCGACGTGACCGCGCCGCCGCGCTGGGAGCAGGTCTCCACCGAGCCGCAGTACGTGTGGCACGACCACCGCACGCACTGGATGACCGAGGGGCTGCTGCCCCCGGCGGTCGCCGCCGACCCCACCCGCGCGCACCTGGTCGCGGAGTGGACCGTGCCGATGGCGCACGCCGGTACGCCGCTGCTGGTCACCGGTGAGCTCACCTGGAGTCCGCCACCGCCGGCCTGGCTGGTCTGGCCGGTCTACGCGCTGTTGCTGGCCGGCACCGTGCTGGCCGGGTGGCGGGCGCGGACGCCGCGCCCGCTGGCGGTCGCGCTGGGTGCCGGCGGGCTGGCGGCGCTGGCGCACGCACTGGCCACCCCCGAGCCGCCGGTGACGGTCGGCTCCCACGCGGGGGCGCTGGTCTCCGCGCTGCTGCCGGCGCTGCTGGCGGTGCTGGTCGCGGGCATCGGCGTCCGGGCCGCGCTGCGCGACCGCGGGGTGCTCACCGGGCTGATGGCGGTCGTGGGCGGGTGGCTGCTGCTGGTGCAGGGGCTGCCCGACGTCGACGTGCTGTGGACCGCGCACACGATCACCCGGGGGCCGGAGCTGCTCGGCCGGGCCGCGGTCGCCGTCCTGGTCGCGGTCGGGCTGGGCCTGGTGATCGGCGGGGCGCTGGCCGCCCGCCGGTTCCGGGACGACGTCCGGCGACGCCCGGCGGTCGAGGACCCCACGCCGGCGCCCGTCGGCGGCTGACCCGCTCCGGCGGCGCGGATCGCCGAGTCGACGTGTCGCCGTGTCGACACATCGACCGGTTTCGGAACGTGATGAAGGCGTCACACGGCGTGTCTTGGCGAACACGCCGTCGAACAAATTACAAAGCTGCAACTCGATGTTTGGATGACTGCCGTACCGATCCGGCGCTCGCAGCGCCGCCATCGAACTGAGGGGCAGCGCGCATGGCTTCGAGGCACGTCGGCAGCGTCGTCGAGGGAACCCGACGGACCGTCGCCGAGGTCGTCGCCGAGGTCTCGCCCGACACCGCCGAGCGCCTTGCCGTCCGCCCCGCATCGGTGCAGCGCCGCCGGCCCGCCGCGCTGCTGGCGGCGCTGGCGATCGGTGGCCTGGTCGCGTTCCTGGGCAGCCACGCGCTGCCGACGGCAGAGGCCGAGCCGGTCGAGGTGGCCGCGCTGCTGGCCGCCGACTCGTCGCTCATCGACGAGGAGGCGGCGCTGATGCCGCAGTCGTCGATCAGCGAGGCCGAGGCCCGCGCCCGGCTGGCCGAGGTGTCCGCCGCCCGCGCCGAGCGCCGCGCCCGCGAGGAGGAGGCGGCCGCGGCCGCCGCCGAGGCCGCCCGCCCCAAGGTCGTCGCCCCGCTGGACACGTACCGGCTGACCAGCTGCTTCTGCCAGCGCTGGGGCACCATGCACTGGGGCGTGGACCTCGCCGCCCCGATGCTCACCCCGGAGTACGCGGTGGAGGACGGCGTCGTGCTGCGGGCCGGCGCGGCCAGCGGCTACGGGCTGGCGGTCTACATCCTCGGCGAGAGCGGTGACGTGACCGTGTACGGCCACATGGAGAAGATCCAGGTGCGCGCCGGCGACGTCGTCGAGGCCGGTGACCAGATCGCGCTGCTGGGCAACCGCGGCCAGTCGACCGGGCCGCACCTGCACTTCGAGGTGCACTCCGGCGGGCTGGAGGGCAAGCGGGTCGACCCGGTCAAGTGGCTGGCCGCCCGCGGCGTCGACCTGTAGCCCCGAGGGCCGGCCCGCCGCGCTGGAGCCGGCCCGGGTGCACGGCGTCGACCAGCGGCTGGCGACCGAGCTGATGCGGGAGGACGAGACCGACGGGGCGCTGCCGCGCAGCCGGGTCGACCTCGACGCCGGGGTCGCCCACCTGGTGCTGCCACCCCGGTGAGCCGGGCGACGGAGGACTCCAACCGGCGGATGCTGCGCGCCCGGGACGCGATGGACCGCTCCTACGCCGAGCCGCTGGACGCCCCGGCGCTGGCCCGCATCGCGTACGTCTCCGAGGCGCACGTCATCCGCACCTTCAAGGCGACCTTCGGCGAGACGCCGCACCGCTATCTGCAGCGGCGCCGGGTCGAGGGGGTGACGTTCCTGCTGCCTGACGACGACGATGTGCGCTGACGGCGGGTTCGTGGGGGCCGGAACCCGCCGTCAGTGCACATCGGTCCGGGGAGCGGAGGTCCGGCTGACGACACGGCGCCCGGAGGGGACCCCTCCGCCGTGGGCCGTTCACCCTGATGTAGTCTTCTCCACGGCTCGGACACACCAGACCGGGTCGGCAAGGGGCTGTGGCGCAGCTGGTAGCGCACCACACTGGCAGTGTGGGGGTCAGGGGTTCGAGTCCCCTCAGCTCCACCCGTAGACAGGCCGTCCTCCCGCTGGGAGGGCGGCCTTCGTCGTTCCTGCGCCTGTACGCGTGATCAGCCGGACGATGCGATCGCTGATCCGGAATCGATCACAGGTCCCGTCCCACCGGAGGCAGGCACTCGCTGGCCGACCTCAGCCCCTGGCGGGGCGCTGGAGGTTGATCGGGTTGCCGTCCGGGTCGCGCACGTGGGCCACGCGCATGCCCCACGCCATGTCGGAGGGCCCTCCGGTGACGGAGCCTCCGTGCGAGCGCACGGAGTGCAGCAGGGCGTCGACGTCCGGGACGTCGATCCCCAGCAGGGTCCGGTTGCCAGCGGGTGGCTCGGCCTCCCGGACGAGCCCCAGCACCGAGTCACCGATGCGCAGGCTGAGGAAGAACGGCGGGTCGCCGGCGTCCGCCTCCGGCGTCTGCTCGACCACCTCCGCGCCCAGTACTCCGACGTAGAAGTCCCTCAGGCGTTCCGGGTCGGCGGTGAGCAGCATGGGCAGGATCGTGGGCGCGGGGTCTCCTCCGGGTCGGTCGTCTCGCAGCACTGACTCCGGGACGACGGGGAAGTCATCGGCCCGACCGTCAGCGGGAGTTGAGCCGGGCCGCCTGGCGGGTCAGGTGGTCGCGCTCGGCCGTGTTGCCTGCCAGGGCGGACGCCTCGGCGTAGAGCCGCGCCGCCGTCGTCCGGTCGCCGTCCTTCTCGTGCAGGTACGCCCGGACGGCGGCGAAGCGGGGGACCGAGGGATTCACCGAGGCGAGCGCCGCCAGGCCAGCGCGGGGGCCGTCGGCCTCACCGACGGCTACCGCGCGGTTGAGCCGCACCACCGGGCTGTGGGTCAGCCGGGCCAGCTCGTCGTACCACTCGACGATCTGCACCCAGTCGGTCTCCGCGGCGGACCGTGCGTCGGCGTGCAGCGCCGCGATCGCGGCCTGGGCCTGGTACTCGCCCAGCCGGTCCCGGGCCAGGGCTGCCTGCAGCACGTCGACGCCCTCGCTGATCAGTGCGGTGTCCCATCGCTCGCGGTCCTGCTCGACGAGCGGCACCAGGCTGCAGTCGGCCGCCGTGCGAGCCGCGCGCCGCGCGTGGTGGAGCAGCATCAGCGCGAGCAGCCCCGCCACCTCCGGGTGGTCGACGGCGGCGGCGAGCTGCCGGGTCAGTCGGATCGCCTCCGCGGCCAGGTCGACGTCCCCGGAGTAGCCCTCGTTGAACACCAGGTACAGGACGCGCAGCACGGTGACGACGTCGCCGGACTCGTCGAACCGGACGCCGGCGACGGTGCGCTTCGCCCGGCTGATCCGCTGCGCCATCGTCGCCTCGGGCACCAGGTAGGCCGCAGCGATCTGCCGGGTGGTCAGCCCGCCGACGGCGCGCAGCGTGAGCGCCACCGCCGACGACGGCGTCAGCGACGGATGGGCGCACAGGAAGTACAGCTGCAGCGTGTCGTCGGCCGAGGGCACCGGTCCGGCCGGCGGCTCGTCGGCGACGGTCTCCTCCCGGCGGCGGCGCGTGGCCTCCGCCCGGGTTGCGTCGAGGAACTTGCGCCAGGCCACCGTGACCAGCCAGGCGTGCGGGTTCCGCGGCGGATCGGCCGGCCAGGTGCGCACCGCCTCGACCAGCGCCTCCTGGACGGCGTCCTCGGCCGCCGCGAAGTCGGCTCCGCGGCGGACGAGGACGCCGAGCACCCCTGGCACCAGGCTCCGCACCAGGACGTCGTCCACCGGTGGGGTCACTCGGTGACGGTGGGCGGCGCGCCCAGGAACGGGCGCAGCTCCAGCCACTCACGGATCGGCTCCCCGCCCGGTCCAGGGGCGGCCGACAGCTCGCCGGCCAGCTCGACGGCGCGCTCGTGGGTGTCGACGTCGATCACCATCCACCCGGCGATGAGGTCCTTGGTCTCGGCGAACGGGCCGTCGGTGACCGGCGGTCGGCCCTCGCCGTCGTACCGCACCCACAGGCCCTCGGGCGCGAGCGCCTGGCCGTCGACGAACTCCCCGGTCTCCTCCAGCTTGGCCGCGAAGTCGTTCATGTACTGGACGTGGGCCGAGACCTCGTCCGGCGTCCACTGGTCCATCGGCGCGCAGTCGAGCGACTTCGACGTGCTGCGGTAGTGCTTGAGCATCAGGTACTTGGCCATCGTGGCTCTCCTCGCTGGTGGTGCGGCCCATCGTGGCCGCGGACACCCCAGGGACGGAACCGGCTGCGTGTTCTCGACATGGGGCGGTCGTCCGGTGTGGCCCGGCTCGGGCGGGCTCTGTCAAGACCCTTCGATGGATCAGTGGACAGGCAGCTGACCTGGGGATTCGACTGGTCGCGGCGCTCGTCTCGCGCTAGTGTTCGTACACACGTTCGAATGGCTAGGAGGTGTCCGTGAGCGACTCGATCACGCTGGACGCTCCTGCGCCGAACGTGGTCGCGGAGCTGTCCGCCGATGGCCTGGAGGGGTTGTTCGGGTCGCCGTTGTCGGCCGCGCTGGACGCGCTGGCGGCCGAGGACCTGCACGCGCTCGGTGATGGTGAGCTGCTGGACCGGGTGGGCGAGCTGGTGCGGCTGCAGAACCGGGTGACGGCGGAGCTGGCCCGCACGGTGCGCGCCTGTGAGCTCGCGCAGGCGGCCGAGCGGGACGGGTTGGCGTCGATGCGGTCGTGGCTGATCGGGCACCGGCGGTTGTCGGCGGGCGAGGCGTCGCGGGTGGTGCGGGCCGGTCGGGCGTTGGCGCACCTGCCGGCGCTGGCGGCGGGGTTCGCCGCCGGGGAGGTCACCGCCGCCCAGGTCGACGTCGTGGCGAGCGCGGTGGGGGAACCAGAGCGGGCGCGTGCTCAAGAGCAGGGGATCGATCTGGGTGCGTTCGACCAGGTGTGGGCGGATGTGGCGCGGGAGGCGCCGCATGCCTCGCTCGGGGTGGCGGTGCGCGCGTTCATCGAGGCGCTGGACCCCGACGGGCCCGAGCCTGACCCGACGGAGGGCCGGCGGTTCGCGATGGCCAAGCACGCCGATGGGAGCGTCACCGGTCGGTTCGACCTGGATGCGGTGGGTGGGGAGAAGGTGCAGGCGGCGATCGAGTCGATCGTGCAGGCCAGCCGCCCCAAGGGTGACGAGCGGACGCGCGCGCAGCAGAACGCCGATGCGCTGGTGCAGTTGTGCGACAACCAGCTCGCCTCCGGTGGCCTGCCGACGTTGCGGACGGTGAAGCCGCACGTGGTGGTCGGGATCGACCTGGACGACCTCGTCGAGGACGCGACCGGCCCGGGGGCTGCGCAGACCGGGTTCGGGGCGACCCTCTCCGCCGCCCGGGCCCGCTACCTGGCCTGCGACGGGAGCATCTCCCGGATTGTGATGGGCCCCGATGGGGTGCCGTTGGACCTGGGTCGGGACCACCGGGTGGTCACCCCGGGCCTCCGCAAGGCCGTTGAGCGCCGGGACAAGGGGTGCGTGTTCGCCGGCTGCGGCGCCCCGACCTGGTGGTGCGATGTGCACCACCTGATCCACTGGCTCCACGGCGGCGCGACGTCGCTGAACAACTCCGCACTGTTGTGCGAGCGCCACCACACCAAGGTGCACCACGGCTTCCGGGTCGAGCGACAACCCGACGGCCGATGGCGCACCTGGCGACCCGACGGCACCGAGATCCTCATCGGCCCGCTTCTCCACTGACCTGCTCGCCACCGGCAGCCGGCCACGGTTCCACCGTGGCCGGCTGCCGGTGCGCGCCCCGTTCGACGACGCCGCGATCCAGCCGATGGTGCGACGTCCTCGGATCAGAGGCCCGTCTGGCTCACTCCGTACTCGGCCTGCTCGCGCGTGAAGCCCTCGAACTCCAGCTGCTCGATGAGGCCGGAGCGGGAGAAGGAGCTGTAGTCGAGGTACTCCTCGGCCTTCTGCGCTGCTTGCGCGTTCCAGTCCGCGCCCACGTTGTCGACAGCCCAGGTGGCGTCCACGGTCGAGTAGCCCTCGAACTCCAGCTGCCCGATGAGGCCGGAGCGGGAGAACGCCGAGTAGTCCAGGTAGTCCCTGGCGGATCCCAGTGCGTTCTTCTGGCTGACGGTCTGCCCGGGCGCCGGAGCTGGTGCCGGCGCGGGGGCCGGTGCCGGTGCCGGTGCGGGCGCAGGAGACGGCTGCGGAGCCTCGGTGGTGGCGGCGGCCGGAGGCGTCGCCGTCACGGTCACGGTCGCCGGGGACGGCGCCGGTGGAGTGGCGGTGACCGTCGTGGTCGCCCGCGCCGTCGCGGTGACCGGGGCGGCGTCGGCCACCGTGCTGGTGCGCGTACCGCCACCCGCGGCTCCGATCCCGATGCCGATCAGCAGCACCACGACGCCGGCCGACGCCAGGAACCACGGCCGCCGGTGGAACGGTCGTGCGACCTTCGTCGGGGCACCACCGGGGCCGGGCACACCCGCGGGTGGCCCCCATTCCTGCGGCGGCTGCTGGAAGGGCGGCTGGCTCATGCTGTTCCCCGTCTGTGCGTCGGCAGTGGACGCTGAACGGTAGGGCGGGCCGAAGGTGCATGGAACGGTTCTGACCGGATCGTGGGTACTCCGTGACGACCGGGCGGAAGTGGTGAGGTCGATGGCTGCATGGCTGGGGCTGGCCGCCTCGACCAGGAGCTCGCCGCCGGACGCCGGCGAGCCCTACCCGCCCCGGGCGGCCGGGTCGGTGAGGTGGCGGTGCAGGACGTCGACCAGCCAGCGCTGCGCCGGTGTCCGGGACGCCTCGGGCCGGGCGTACAGGGCGATCTCCAGCGGCTCCAGCGGGATCGGCAGCGAGAGCAGCCGCACCGGGTGGTGGTCGGTGAACGCCCGCCCCACGTACGACGGCACGATCGCGACCAGGTCCGACTCCGCCACCAGGTAGGGCAGCACGGAGAACTTCGACACCTGAAGTGCGACGTGATCGAGCAGGTCCAGCGTCTCCAGCGCCAGCTTCGGCCCCACGTGCCCGGTCGCGCTGTCGACCAGCACGTGCCGCTCCGCCCGCAGCTCCTCCACCGTGACGGTGTCACCACCCAGCCGCGGGTGCGCCGCGCCCACCATCGCCAGGTAGCCCTCCGCGAACAGCGGGATCCGCCGCAGCTGCGGTGAGGACAGGATCGGCGTCGCCACGAACGCGTCCAGCTGCCCCCGCGCGAGCTCCGCCGGCGAGGACTCCAGGTCCAGCGGCCGCACGGTCAGCGACACCCCGGGCGCCTCCTCCCGCAGCGGTGCCACCAGCCGCGGCAGCAGGCCCGCCTCGCCCAGGTCCGACAATGCGATCGTGAAGCGGGCCTGGGAGACGGCCGGGTCGAACGCCGACGACGGGTCCACCGCCGCCGAGATCCCCGCCAGCGCCTGCCGCAGCGGCTCGTACAGCCGGTCGGCGACCACCGTCGGCTCCAGCCCGCCCCGCCCGCGCCGGAACAGCTCGTCGTCGAACCGCCGGCGCAGCTTCCCGAGGCTGTAGCTCACCGTCGGCTGGGTCACGTGCACCGCCTCGGCCGTCGCCGTCACGCTGCGCGTCTCGTACAGCAGCACGAACACCCGCACGAGGTTCAGGTCGAAGTCCGGCACATCGACAGTGTCTATCCAGACATCCACACCACATCTATTGGATCGCTGTCGGTACCAGCGCCTAGCGTGAGCGCCACCACACCGACCAGCGAGGGGGATCAGTGCTGATCCGCACCGTGGCGCACGAGTTCCTGCGCCGTCAGGGCCTGACGACGATCTTCGGCAACCCGGGCTCCAACGAGCTGCCGTTCCTCGCCGAGCTGCCCGGCGAGTTCCGCTACGTGCTCGGCCTGCACGAGGGCGCCGTCATCAGCATGGCCGACGGTTACGCCCAGGCCACCGGCCGCCCCGCGCTGGTCAACCTGCACGCCGCCTCCGGCTCGGGCAACGCCATGGGCGCGCTCACCAACGCCGTCTACTCCCGGACGCCGCTGGTGCTCACCGCCGGCCAGCAGGTGCGCTCGGCCATCGGCCTGGAGGCGATGCTCTCCAACGTCGACGCCGCGCAGCTGATGCGGCCGCTGGTCGGCTGGGCCGCCGAGCCCGCCATCGCCGCCGACGTCCCGCGCTCGCTGGCCCAGGCCGTCTTCGAGGCCCAGCTGCGCCGCCGGCCCAGCTACCTCTCCATCCCCTACGACGACTGGACCGTCGAGGCCGACCCGAACGCCGCCGCCGTGCTCGACCGCGACGTCGAGCGCTCCGCGTACCCCGACCCCGCCCAGCTCGACCGGCTCGTCGCCGAGGTGCAGGCCGCCCGCAACCCCGCGCTCGTCCTCGGCGGCGACCTCGACACCGACGGCCTCTTCGACGAGGCCACCGCGCTCGCCGAGCGGATGGGCGCCGACACCTGGGCCGCGCCCAGCACCTTCCGGATGCCCTTCCCGAACCGGCACCCGCTCTTCCGCGGCGTCCTGCCCGCCGGCATCGCACCCATCTCGGAGGCGTTCGCCGGCCACGACCTGGTGCTCGTGCTCGGCGCCCCGGTGTTCCGCTACCACCAGCACGTGCCCGGCGACCTGCTGCCCGCGGGCACCCGCCTGGTGCAGGTCACCGACGACGCCGAGGCCGCCTCCCGCGCGCCGATGGGCCGCGCCTTGGTCACCGACCCCGGCGCGGTGATCCGCGCGCTGCTCAAGGCGCTGCCCGAGCCGCCCGAGCAGAGGCGCGGGTACACGACCCCGGCCACGCCGGCGCAGCCGCAGGCCGACGACGTGCTGCACCCCGAGCAGGTCTTCGCCGCCCTCCGCGACACCCAGCCCGCCGACACCCGCTACGTCGTCGAGTCCACCTCGACAAGCAGCGCGTGGTGGAAGCAGATCGACCTGCGCCGCGGCGCCTCCTGGTTCTGGCCGGCCTCCGGCGGGCTCGGTTTCGGCCTGCCCGCCGCCGTCGGCGTCGCCCTCGCCGACGCCGACCGGCCCGTCGTCGGCGTCATCGGCGACGGCTCGGCCAACTACGGCATCACCGCGCTCTGGACGGCGGCGCAGCACCGGCTGCCGGTCACCTTCGTGCTGCTGCGCAACGGGACCTACGGCGCGCTGCAGTGGTTCGCCGACGTGCTCGGCACGCCCGACGCGCCGGGCACCACCATCCCCGGCATGGACTTCACCAAGATCGCCGAGGGCTACGGCGTGACCGGCGTCCAGGCCGCCGGCACCGACCACCTGCGCGCCCTGCTCGCCGAGCCGACGCAGACCCCGCGGCTGATCCAGGTCGACACCGAGACCACCAGGCCCCACTGACCGGCGGCCCGGCCGCGGCGCCCGCGAGGGGCGCCGTGGCCGGGCCGGGTCACCAGTCGACGGCGCCGTGCCGGTCGGTGAGGGTGCCGGTCGGGCCGTCGGCCCCGATCGTCGCCATCGCGACGATCGCGTCGGTGCCCTCGGTGACCGTCTGCGGGCCGGAGTGGCCGTTGAAGTCGGTGGCCGTGTAGCCCGGGTCCACGGTGTTGATCCGCAGCTCCGGGAGGAACTGGGCGTACACGGCGGTGAGCATGTTGACCGCTGCCTTGCTCGCCGAGTAGCCGAGCGAGGGGACCGAGTGCTCGATCCGGGACTCGTCGGCGCGCGCGGCGAACGAGCCCAGGCCGCTGGACACGTTCACGATCACCGGCGCCGGCGACTCCCGCAGCAACGGCAGGAAGGCGTGCGTCGTCCGGACGATCCCTCCGGTGTTGGTGTCCAGCACCGCCATCAGGTCCGGGCCGGTGTAGTCGGCCACCGGGCCGATCGGTCCGGCGATGCCCGCGTTGTTCACCAGCACGTCCAGCCCGCCGAAGCGCTCCCGCACCGCGGCCGCCGCGGCCGTCACCGACTCGTCGGAGGTCACGTCCAGCTGCACCCACTCGACCCCCAGCTCCTCCGCGGCGCGGGACCCGCGCTCGGGGTCGCGGGCGCCGATCACCACCCGGTGCCCGTACCCCTTCAGCCGCCGGGCCGTCTCGTGGCCCAGGCTCTTGTTCCCACCGGTGATCACTGTCGTCGTCATGCCGACGACGGTGCCCCCGTCCGGGCCACGCCGGATGGTCACGTTCGACCGTGGGAACGGCAGTACCACCCATCTCGCCGGCGGGGGGTCGATCATGGGTGCATGACCGACCGAGGGGAACTGGCCACGCTGCTGCGCGCGTGGCGGGAGCGCCTGCAACCGGCCGCCGTCGGCTTCCCGGCCGGGCAGCGCCGCACCGCTGGCCTCCGCCGCGAGGAGGTCGCCCTGCTGGCCGGCCTGTCGGTCGACTACCTCGTTCGGCTGGAGCAGGGGCGCGCCGAGCGGCCGTCGGCGCAGGTCGTCGCGTCGCTCGCCCGGGTACTGCAGGTCGGCGACTGCGAGCGTGACCAGCTGTACCTCGCCGCCGGGCTGCCCGCGCCGGCCGCGAGCGCCGTGCCGACGCACATCCCCGGCAGCGTGCAGCGGCTGATCGCCCGCCTGCCGGACGTCGCCGTCAGCGTCTGGACCGCGCACTGGACGCTGCTCACGCTCAACGCCGCCTCGGAGGCGTTGCTCGGTCGCGTCCAGCCGGGGGGGAACCTGATCGCCGCGCAGTTCGCCGGCCGGACCCCGCAGGTCGTGTGGACCCCCGCCGAGGAGGAACGGCACGAGCGCGCCCTCGTCTCCGACCTGCGCACTGCCGTGATCCGGTACCCCGACGACGTGTCGGTGCGGGCGCTGCTGACCGAGCTGCACGGCAACGACCGGTTCGCGCGGATGTGGGCCGAGGGCACGGTCGTGGAGCACCGGTCGAAGAGCAAGACCTTCGCCCACCCGGCCGTGGGGCCGGTGACGCTCGACTGCGACATCCTCACCGCGAACTGCACCGACCTGCGCATCGTCACCTACACCGCCGAGCCGGGCACCGAGGACGCGTCCCGGTTCGACCTGATCCGCACCCTCGGGGTGGCCGGGCTCAGCAGGGCGCCGGCCTGACCGTCACGCGGCGGCGGTGGGCCCGGCTGGCGCCGGCTCGGCCGGGGTGGGCTCGGTGGAGCGCTCCTCCCGGGGCATGAGCGCGACGGCCACCAGCAGCAGCACGGCCATGCCCGCCGTCGCGACGAAGACCCCGTGGACGGCGCCGGTGAGCGCGTCCGGGCCGACCTCCGCCGACTCCAGCGACGCGGTGCCCAGCGTCCCGTTCACCACGGCGCCGAAGGCGGCGACGCCGAGCGCGCTGCCCATCGAACGGAAGAACATGTTGGTGCCGGTGACCACGCCGCGCTGCTGCCAGCCGACCGCCGACTGCGCCGCGATCAGCGTCGGTGCCGCGGTGAGCCCCATGCCCAGCCCGATCACGAAGCACGTCGCGCCCACCTGGACGACGCTGGAGGAGGCGTCCAGGAGCAGCAGCAGGGCGGCGCCGGCCACCACCACGGCGGAGCCGAGCAGCGCGGTCGCCCGGATGCCGATGCGCAGGTACAGCCGGCCGGACAGCGAGGCGGAGATCGGCCACCCGATGGTCAGCGCCGCGAGCGCGAACCCGGCCACCAGCGGGCCGGTGCCCAGCGCCTCCTGCACGTAGGTGGGCACGTAGGTGGTCAGCCCGAGCAGCACCGCGCCGACGGCGGCGGACACCAGGCTCGTGGTCAGGATCAGCCGGTGCCGGAACAGCGCCAGCGGGACGACGGGGTCGGCAGCCCGCCGCTCGATCAGGACGAAGGTGACGAGCAGGACGACGCCGGCGGCGAGGACGGTGATGCTCTGCGGCGAGGCCCACGCCCACGCCTGGCCGCCCTCCAGCAGCCCCAGCACCAGCAGGGTGAGGCCCACGGTGAGCACGCCGGCCCCGGCGTAGTCGATCCGCGGCCGGCTGCGGGTGACCGTCTCGGTGAGCCGTCGGCCGATCATGGCCGCGGCGAGCAGGCAGAACGGGACGTTGACGAAGAAGATCCACCGCCAGCTGACGTACTCGGAGAAGACCCCGCCCAGCGTCGGCCCGACGACCGAGCTGATCGCCCACACGCTGGCGATGTAGCCCTGCACCTTGGCCCGCTCGGCCAGCGAGTACAGGTCGCCGACGATCGTCATCGCCATCGGCTGGACCGCCCCGGCCCCCAGGCCCTGCAGGGCCCGGAAGGCGATCAGCGAGCCCATGCTCCAGGCGAACCCGCAGAGCACCGAGCCGAGCAGGAACAGCCCGATGCCGACGAGCATCACCGGCTTGCGGCCGAACAGGTCGGCCAGCTTGCCGTAGATCGGCACCGTGACCGCCTGGGCCAGCAGGTAGATCGAGAACAGCCACGGGAACTCGGCGAACCCGCCGACGTCGTCCACGATCGAGGGGACGGCGGTGGCGATGATCGTCGAGTCGATCGCCACCAGCGCCGTCGCCAGCATGACGCCGATGAGCACCGGCCCGCGCTCGGAGCGGAAGCCGACCCCCGCGGTCGCCGTCGTCGTGGTCACGCTGCTCCTCGTTCCTGGGTGGCCCGCCGTTGCATGGCAGGTGGTGAGAGCAACCAACGACCCCCGCCGGGCATGCCGGGCGTGGGTGGGAGCCTGGCCACATGGGTCCGCGGATGCAGGTGGTCGTCGTCGGTGGGGGCGCGCTGGGGGTGCCGGCCGCGGCGCAGTTGGCCGGCCGGGGTGCCCGGGTGACGCTGTTGACGGACGGCGAGCTGGCCGGCGGCGCGTCGGGGCGGTCGCTGTCCTGGCTGAACTCCGCCGGCTCGTTCCCCGCCGACTACCACCGGTTGCGGATGGCCGGGCTGGCGCGCTACCGCGCCCTCGACGTCCCGTGGGTGCGCTTCGACGGCGGCATCCGCTGGGGCGACGGCGTCCGGGAGTCCTACGAGCACCAGCGGGCGATCGGCTACCCGGCCGAGTGGCTGACGCCGGCCGAGGTCGCCGACCGCACCCCGGGCCTGGACGTCGCCGCGCTGCCGGACGACGGCGTCGTGCTCAACCCCGGCGAGGGCTGGGTCGACCTGCCCTCGCTCGTCGCCCACCTGGCCCGCGAGCTGGTCGCCGCCGGGGGAGAGGTGCGCACCTCCGCCGGCCGCTGCCAGCCCGTCGTCGAGGGTGGCCGCGTCACCGGCGTGCGCACCGGCGCCGGCGACGTCGTCGGGGCCGACGCGGTCCTGCTCGCCACCGGGGCGGAGGTGCCCGCGGCGCTCGCCGAGCTGGGTGTGGTGGTCCCGGACGCCACCTCGAACGCCCTGCTGGTGCGCACCCCACCGGTCGACCACGCCCTCCGGGCCGTGCTCAACACCCCGCGGGTTGCCCTTCGTCCTGCGCCCGGCGGGTCGCTGGTGATGGACGCCGCCTGGTCGGAGGAGGAGGTGGTCCGCCGGGACGACGGCACCTTCGAGGTCCGCGACTCCACCGTCCAGGACCTGCTCGCCGAGGCATCCCGGCTGCTGGCCGGCCATCCCGCGCTGACCGTGGAGGCGATCGGCGTGGGCCGCAAGCCGATCCCCGGGGACGGCCGTCCCGTGCTCGGTGCGGTGCCCGGGGTGGCCGGGCTGCACGTCGCGTTCACGCACAGCGGCGCGACGCTCGCACTGATCGCGGGCGAGCTGCTCGCCGACGAGATCGTCAGTGGCGAGCCGAGCCCGCTGCTGGCGGCCTTCCGCGCCGAGCGGTTCGCCTGAGCGGCGCTAGGACTCCTCGACCACCACCCCGGGTGAGCCGGCGACGATCTCGCGCTCCACGGCGGCGAAGCCGTACCGGACCGGCACCATGAGCGGCCGCCCCGTCCGGAGCTCGATCACCGCGAGCTCGTTGGAGAGCCGGCTGCGCCGGATGCGGGCGACGTCCAGCAGGGAGACGGCACCTGCGCGCAGCGGTGTCGCCCACTGCAGCTGGGCGCCGGCGACCTCCAGCTCGACGCAGGCACGGACCAGGAACCAGTAGGCGTTCCAGCCCAGGGCGCCCAGCCACAGCAGCAGGAACGGCAGCGGCGGCCCCTCGCCCTGCGCGGTCGCGATGATCATCCCCACCGCGACGACGCCGAAGACGGCGAACAGGAGCGGGATCAGCCACCGCGCGGCCCGGAACGGTCGGTAGCTCACGCGCAGCTCGTCTCGTCGATCACCCGTCAAGAGTGCCCCGGCGTCAAGGACGGCACCTGCCAGGGGCCGGGTCAGCCTCCCGGTGGCGTGCTCCAGTCGATCCGTTCGGCCAGCCGGCGCGCCCGCGCGCCGAACGCCGGGTCGATCGACGCCGCCCAGGCCACCCGGCCCAGCACGTGGTCGCGGAACGTCGCCGGGTCCCGGTCGCGCACCTGGGACCGCCAGCCGTGCACCGCGCAGTTGTGCAGCAGTGCCCGCAGCGCGTCCCGCTCCGGCCGCGGCAGCGTCGGGTGCACGTTCACCACGGCACCCAGCACCGACTGCCGCCCCGCCGACGTCGTCGACCGGGTCTTCGCCGCGTTCAGCCGGAACCCCTCCTCGGCCACCACCTCACCGACCAGCGCCTCGAACCGCCCCCGGTCCAGCCCGCGGTCGCCGCTGAACGTCAGGTCGTCGACGTACCGCGTGTACTCCGCGCCGAACGACGCGGCCAGCCCCGCCAGCCGCCGGTCCAGCCGGAACGCCACCAGGTTCGCCAGCGCCGGCGACGTCGGCGCCCCCTGCGGCAGGTGCGGCACCGCCAGCCGCCGGCCGATCCGGAAGTGCCGGTCGACGTCGGCCGGCACGGGCACCGCCGCCCACACCGACCGCGGCACGACCGTCGTCACCAGCCCGGTCACCGCGTGCGCCACCGGCTCCGGCAGCCCGCCGACCGTGCGCAGCAGCGCGTGCACCCGTTCCGCCGTGATGCTCGGGAAGAACGCCTCCAGGTCCAGCTGCAGCACCACCGCCGCCCCCGCGTGCGGCGCCACCGCCGTCCGCACCGACCGCCCCGGCACGCAGCCGTGTGCCGCCCCGTGCACCGGGAGCGGGCCCACCACGTGCCGCAGCAGCCGCCGCTGCGCCTCCTTCAACCGCGGCTTCGGCGCGGCCAGCAGGCGGGTCCGGTCCGGCGCGGAGAGCGCTGTCCACCGGTAGTGCCGCAGCGGCTCCCGCACCGTGCGCTCCAGGCGGTGCGCGTCGGCGAACCAGGCCAGCTCGCCGGCGTCCAGGTCCAGCAGCCGGGCCAGCGCCGCCAGGTCCGGCAGCTCCGTCACCCCGTGCCGGCGGAACGCGACGTCGGTGGTCGTCGGCTGCCAGTGCACCACCCGCGGCTGCGGGAGCACCGTCCAGCCGCGCCGCCAGCCCTCCGTCGTCCGGACGAACGCGGCGAGCTCCCGCGGCCGGTCCACCGGGGCGTCCCGGTAGGCCGCCAGCACCTCACCCACCAGCGTGCCCACCCAGCGCGGCGCCCGCGGCAACCCGAGCGCGACCGCCGTCCGCCGGACCATCTCCCGCCGCCGCCAGCGACCACCCAGCAGCGCCACGGCGATGCCGGAGGCGGTGGTCGCCGCCCGCCGCCCGGTCGGCGCCGTCACCGGTCGGGTGCGCGACGGGGCGGCCAGCCAGCCCCTGATCGAGGCGTCAGCAGGTGCGCGGAGCGCACGGCCGGGCGGGTGACGAGATGCTGAGCAAGAACACGACCCCCGGGGTTGCCCCGGGGTGACCGGTCGACGCCGGTCGTCCTGCCCGCCCCGTCGCACACCCGGCCCACCGTAACGGTCCGAGGCTGTGACGGAAGTGCCTGCTGAGCCGCGATCCCGGCCGCCATCCGGCCGGGTCGGCGATCGTGTGGTGGACTCGCCGACGTGACCGCGGCCATCGTCCTGGCGCTGCTGTCGGCGTGTGCCTTCGCCACCTCCACCGTGGTGCAGCACCGGTGCGCGACGTCGGCGGGTGAGTCCCTGCCCGACGGTGCCGTGCTCCGGCTGGTCGGCCGGTTGGTCCGGCACCGCGGCTGGCTCCTCGGTCAGCTCGCCGCCCTCGTCGGCTTCCTGCTGCACGCCGCCGCACTGACGTTCGGCCCGGTGGTCATCGTCCAGCCGCTGCTGTCCGGCGGGCTGGTGCTCTCCCTGGCCCTCGGTGCGCTGATCGACCGGCGCCACCCCGGCCGCACCCTGCCCGACCGGGCACAGTGGCTCGCAGCCGCGCTGGTGGTCGTCGCGCTCGCCGTCTTCGTCGTCTCCGCCCGGCCGGACCACGGGTCGCGGTTCGCCGACCCGCCCCCGCTGCTCGCCTGCCTCGGCGCCGGTGCGGCGATCATGGTGCTCGCCGCCCTGTGGGCCCTGCGCCCGTCGTCACCGCACAAGGCGCTCGCCCTCGGCATCGCCGCCGGGTTCGGCTTCGGCATGACCGGGCTGCTGCTCAAGGACGTCGTCGCGCACCCGCCCGCCGAGCTGCTGACCTCCTGGACCACGTACGTGCTGGTGGCCAGCGGCGCCGCGTCGATCGTCTTCGCCCAGTGGGCGTACCAGTCCGGCGCGCTGATCGAGATGCTCCCGGCGATGGCGGTGCTCGAGCCGCTGGTCGCCGTCGGCCTGGCCACCCTGGTCTACGACGAGCGCCTGCAGCCGGGCCTGCTCGCCACCGCCGGCCAGGTGTTCGGCGTCGTCGCCCTGGTCGTCGGGGTGGCGGTGCTGGCCCGGCGGTCGGCGGCCCAGGAGGAGTCGGAGGTGCCGCTCGCGCTGCCGCCGCCGGCGTCCTTCGCCGTCCCGCACTCCATCGAGCAGCACGAGCACACGCCGGGCCGGGGCGTCAGCCGCTGATCGGCGTCGCGGGATCGTCCGGCAACCCCTCGGGCACCCGGTTGGGGCCCGCCTCGGAGGGCCGCGGCCGGTCCTGCGGGTGCAGCCGCACGGCGACCAGCGCGACGTCGTCGTCCGGCTTGCCCTCGACCAGCCGCTCGATCAGCTCGTCGCACAGCTCCTGCAGCGGCCGGCCGGCGAGCTCGGCGAGCGCGGTGCGCAGCCGGTCCAGGCCGGTGTCCAGGTCGGCGTCGCGGCGCTCGACGAGCCCGTCGGTGTAGAGCAGCACGGTCGCGCCCCGGTCCAGGGTGACGACCGAGTCGGTGCGCACCGCCCGGGGGTCGACGCCCAGCAGCAGGTCGGCCTTCCAGTCGGCGAGCACCGCCACGCTGCCGTCGGGGTGGAGCGCCAGCGGCGGCAGGTGCCCGGCGTTGGCCCAGATCATCCGGGTCACCCCGCGTTCGCGCTCGTCGTCGGTCTGCTCGAACCGGGCGACGGCGGCGGTGGCGATGGTGTCCAGCTGCAGCACCGCCATCGCCGCGTCCAGCCCGCGCAGCACCTCGGCCGGGGGCGCGTCGCTGTAGACGGCGATGCCACGCAGCAGGCTGCGCACCTGGCTCATCGCGGCGGCGGCCGCGGTGTCGTGGCCGACGACGTCGCCGATGACCAGCATCGTCGACCCGTTGGGCTGCAGGAACGCGTCGTACCAGTCGCCGCCGACCCGGGCGGCCTCGGCGGCGGGGAGGTAGCGCACCACGATCTCGGCGTGGTCGGGCTCGGGCGGGTCGGTGAGCAGGCTGCGCTGCAGGCCCTCGGCCATCTGCTGCTGCTGGCTGAACAGCCGTGCGTTGTCCAGCGCCAGGCCGGCCCGGTCGGCGACGTCCTGGGCGACGGCGACGTCCTCGTCGGTGGGCTCGTGCCCGTCGGCGTAGAAGAGGGTGAGCAGGCCGAGCGTGCGGCCGCGGGCGCGCAGGGGGAGGGCCACCTCGCTGCCCGGAGCCAGCACCGTGATCAGCTCCCGGGCGGGGCCGATCGGCAGCAGCTGGGCCACGTCCTCACCGCGGAAGGAGACCGCCTGGTCGGAGTACAGCGCCCGCGCCACGGGTGCGGTCACGGGCATCGCGTCCAGCCGGACGTCGGCGTAGCGCTCCAGCAGGGCGCGGCTGGCCGGGTTCACGTGCCAGCTGCCGACGTCGCGGGGCTGCCCGTCGTCGTCGATCACCGTGACGATGCAGAAGTCCGCCAGCGCCGGGACGACGATCCGCGGCAGCCGCGCCGTCGCCGCCTGCACGTCCAGGGTGCCGGCCAGCTCGGCGCTCACCTGGGCGAGCAGGGCCAGCCGCCGGGCGGTGCGCTCGGCGCGGTCCTGGGCCTCCCGTCGCTCGGTGACCTCCAGGAAGTAGACCGACAGCCCCTCGGGGGTCGGCCAGGCGCGCAGCTCGTACCAGCCGTTGAGCGGTGCCGGGTAGTGCGCGTCGAAGGCGATCGGCTTCCCCGTGGTCACCGCCTCGTGGAACCGTTCCTCGAACAGGCTGTTGACCGCAGCCGGGAAGGCCTCCCACACGACCCGGCCGAGCAGTTCCTCACGGGAGTGCTGCAGCAGGCGCTCGGCCTCGGCGTTGACGTGGGTGAACCGCCACTCGGGGTCCAGCGAGTAGAAACCGGCCGGCATCGCCTCCAGCACCCGGGTCACCCGGGCCTCGCCGTCGAGGGCGGCGGTGACGTCGGAGGCCACGCCGATGAGCCGGGCGGCAGTGCCGTCGGCACCGGGCAGCGCCTTGCCCCGGGCGGAGACCCAGCGTGATCCCGCCCCCGGCACGACGATGCGGTAGACCGCGTCGAACTCACCGCACTCGGCGATCGCCGTCTGCAGCGCCTCGGTCACCCGGGGCAGGTGGTCGGGGTGCACCCGGGCGTTGAACGCCTCGATCGTCTGCTCGAAGGTGGCGGCGTCGTAGCCGAACAGCTCGATCAGCCGCTCGTCCCAGACCAGGCGCTTGCTGGTCAGGTCCCAGTCGAACGTGCCGATGTCGGCCGCGGCGATCGCCAGTTGGGCGCGCAGCTGCGCGGCCTCCTGGTCGGCGCCCGACGCCCCGCCGACTCCGGTCGGCTCAGTCACAGTCACCATCCACGTCGATGCCCCGGCGCGCGCCGAAGAGTCACGGCTCGCTGTTGAGCACCCGACACGGAGTTATGTCACGCGCGACCGGCGGACGCAACCACCCGGACGCAGATCACGTCCGTCCGCGCCGACCCGGGTGCCTCCTGGGCGCGGTGCTGTGCGATAACCGTGGCATGCAACCGATGGCGACCCCGGCGTGAGCACCTCGTCCCCGGCGGGTGGGCAGGTCGCGCCGCCGCGGGTCGAGGGGCAGGCGGTCGACAAGGGGCTCAAGCGCGGCGCGCTGGGCCTGGCGTCCTCCATCGTGCTGGGTGTCTCCTCGACCGCGCCGGCCTACGCGCTGGCGGCGACCCTGGGCTTCGTCGTCATCGCCGTCGGGGTGAAGGCGCCGGCGATCATGCTGCTGGCGTTCGTGCCGATGTGGCTGATCGCGGTCGCCTACTCCGAGCTCAACAAGCGGGAGCCCGACTGCGGCACCACCTTCACCTGGGCGGCGCGGGCCTTCGGTCCGCGCACCGGGTGGATGGGCGGCTGGGGGATCATCGCCGCCGACGTCATCGTGATGGCCAACCTGGCCCAGATCGCCGGCTCCTACGGCTACCGCCTGCTCGGGCTCGACGGGCTGGCCGAGAGCGCGCTGTGGACGACGGTGGCCGGGGTCGGCTGGATCGCCCTGATGACCTGGATCTGCTACCGCGGGATCGAGCCGACCGCGCGGCTGCAGAAGGTGCTGCTGGCCATCGAGGTCGTCGTCCTGGTCGCCTTCGCCGGCTACGCGCTGGTCAAGGTCTACGGCGGCGGCGCCCCCGCGGGGTCGCTGACGCCCTCGCTGTCGTGGCTGTGGCCGTCGGGGGTGAGCTGGCCGGCGCTGACCGAGGCCGCGCTGCTGGCGATCTTCATCTACTGGGGCTGGGACTCCGCGCTGGCGGTGAACGAGGAGACCGCCGACCCGACCCGCTCCCCGGGACGGGCGGCGATCATCTCCACGGTGCTGCTGGTGGGCATCTACGTCGTGGTCTCGGTGGCCACCGTCGCCTTCGCCGGCGTCGGCTCCGAGGGCATCGGGCTGGGCAACGAGGCCAACGCCGAGGACGTCTTCGCCGCCCTCGGCGCGACGGTCTTCGGCGACGACCTCGCCGGCCGGGCGTTCGAGGCGCTGCTGATCATCTCGGTGCTCAGCTCGGCCGCCGCCTGCACGCAGACGACGATCCTGCCCACCGCCCGCGGGACGCTGTCCATGGCCGCCTACGGCGCGCTGCCCCGGTCCTTCGCCCGGATCCACCCGCGGTACCTGACGCCCACGGTGTCGACGATCTGGATGGGCGTCGTCTCGATCGCCTTCTACGTCGGGCTCACCCTGGTCAGCGAGAACGTGCTGATCGACTCGATCACCGCGACCGGCATGCTCATCGCCTTCTACTACGGGCTGACCGGCTTCGCCGCCGCCTGGGGGTTCCGCCGTTCGCTGCGGTCGGCGCGCGACGTGCTCATGCGCGTCGTGCTGCCGCTGCTCGGCGGGCTGTTCATGCTGCTGGTCTTCGTGCTCGCCTGCGTCGAGTACGCCGACCCCGACTACGGCTACACGGTGATCGGTGGGGTGGGCGGCGTCTTCGTCGTCGGCGTCGGCTCGCTGGTGCTCGGCCTGGTGCTGATGGCCGTCTGGAACCTCGTCGCCCCGGCGTTCTTCCGCGGCCAGACGATGGCCCGGGGCACCGGCGACCTGCTGCTCGAGCCGGCCGTCCCGACCCTCGCGCTGCCGGACAGCTCCGAGGCGACCGTGGTCGCCCCGGACCTGTCCAACCTGCCGCCGGGCCGGGAGCCCTTCGACCCGCGCGCCTGAGCTCGCGCCGGCTCGGGGGGGGGGGGGGGGGGGGGGGGGGGGGGGGGGGGGGGGGGGGGGGGGGGGGGGGGGGGGGGGGGGGGGGGGGGGGGGGGGGGGGGGGGGGGGGGGCGGGGGGGGGGGGG